>JBOHQZ010001513.1:0-1409 GCA_050732275.1 bacterium | reverse complement strand
ACGCCGGTCCGCTTCGTCGGCGTCAATCTGGTTGCCGGCGCCGCGTTTCCGGACAGCGCGATGGCGAAAACGGTTGCTCGCCGCCTGGCAAAATTCGGCGTCAACCTTGTTCGGCTGCACCATCTTGATAATTTCTCTCTCGACAGTCGAGAAACGCTGATCACTCCCGGCTCCGACACTCGCCACTTGAATCCGGAACAATTCGCGCGGCTGGATTATTTTATCCACCAGCTTGCTCTCCACGGTATTTATATCAGCATCACGTTAAATTCCGCCCGGCGCTTTCAACCCGGCGACGGCGTGGCTCGCGCTGATTCACTGCCGCTCCACGCCAAAGCCGTCTCTCTCTTTGAGTCCAGGTTGATTTTTTTGCAGCAAGAGCACGCCGGCAATCTGCTCTCCCATCAAAATCCTCACACGGGGCTGCGCTACGCCGAAGATCCCAGAATTGCCATGCTGGAAATCAGCAACGAAAATTCCCTGTACGCCGCGTGGAAGCAAGATTTGCTCAATGGCAGGCGAGTTTATGACAGCGGTCTATCGCATTTTCATCAACAAATGTTGGATAGTCTTTGGCACGATTTCCTGCGCAACAAGTACGGCGATAGCAATTCTTTACGGCAGGCCTGGTTGGAGGGCGTCTCCGGACGCGAGAGCGAGAATCTGCTGCGAAACGGCGATTTTGAAAGTTCTTTGGGGACCGAATGGATTCTGGAGCAACATGGCAACGCCAGCGCCACTCTCGATCGCACGAATGGCGCAGCAAGTGGAAGCTACGCCGCGAGAGTAAGACTTCAAAATGAAACTGCTTCTCTATGGGACGTCCAGCTTAAGCAAGTGGGGATGCCGATGACGCAGGATTCGTCATACACGTTGAGCTTTTGGGCGCGCTCGGAATTGCCGCGCCAAATTCGTGTGGCGCTCGTGCGTGACGATCTGCCCTCGATAAATTTCGGCCTCGATAGAGCGGTGATCTTGCCAAGCGGCCTTTGGCAAGCTTATACTATGAATTTCTCCGCCAATCAAACGAATCTTGAAAATGCGCGATTGACCTTCGCTCTTTCCGGAGCAGCGGGCGAGATTCTGTTTGACAACGTGCAGTTGCAGCACATTCACGTTCGCGGCCTTTTGAGCACAGAAAGCCTGGAAGCGCGAAATGTCAAACGGATCGAGCATCGCGAACGGCTCAACTACTCGGCGGCAAGAGTACACGACACGGCAGAGTTTTATGAAAGCCGTCAGCGCGAAGCTTATGCCGAGACATATCGTTTCATCAAAGAGAAAGCCGGCGCGAGAATGTTGATCACCGCCAGCAATATTTATGGCGGGCCTGCGGACGCCAAGACTTTTGCAGAAGCCGATTATATCGATCATCACGCCTACTGGGATCATCCACAATATCCGACGCA
>JBOHQZ010001512.1:0-1411 GCA_050732275.1 bacterium | reverse complement strand
GCGCATGGCAGCACCGGTTTGGACAACGATCAAATCCGTTTCGACATCGCGTTCAATATTCTCATTCCGGAAGCGGCCATTCTGGCGCCGATCCGCGATAAGCACGTTTCGCGCAACGCGGAAATCGAATATCTCAAAAAGCATCGCATCGAATTTGATTGGGCCAAGCTGCAGTATTCGGTGAACAAAGGCCTGTGGGGATCGTCGATTGGCGGCCGCGAGACGTTTACCTCGTCCGAATGGCTGCCCGAAGAAGCGTTCCCCACGCGCTTCGCCAATTCGGAGCCGCAGACCGTCGAGTTGCACTTCAATTGCGGCGAGCTGACTGGTATTAACGACACCGCTTATGAGAATCCCGTGCATGTCATTCAAGCGCTGGAGAAAATCGCCGGACCTTATGCCATCGGCCGCGACATCCACGTTGACGACACCACCTTCGGCATCAAGGATCGGATTGGCTTCGAGGCCGCGGCCCCGCTCGTCATAATCAAAGCGCATCATGCGCTTGAAAAACACGTCTTGACCAAGTGGCAACTATATTGGAAAGATCACTTGGCGGATTGGTATGGTCACATGCTGCACGAGGGCCAATATCTCGATCCGGTGATGCGGAACATCGAGAGCTTCTTTGAAAATTCGCAAAAAACGGTGACGGGCGTGGTTTCGGTTTATCTCGCGCCGTATCGCTTTCAGATTCTCGGCATCACTTCGCCGCACGATTTGATGTCGCCGGAGTTTTCCGTTTACAATGAAGCATATCACGCCTGGACGGGAGAGGACGCGCGCGGGTTCTCCAAGATGTTGGCGAATCAAAGCATGATCTATTATAAGGTGAATCGCAACGATGAACAAAGTTAAAGTCGGCATTGCCGGCGGCAGCGGCTATACCGGCGGCGAGTTGATACGCATTTTGTTGCAGCATCCGGCCGCCGAAATTCGTGTCGCCACCAGCCGCAGCAACGCCGGCAAGCTGGTGTCCGAGGTACATGCCGATCTGTTGGGCGAAACCGATCTCAAGTTTTCCAATGAGATCACCGGCGAGCTCGATATACTTTTTCTTTGCTTGGGACATGGCGAGTCGGCTAATTATTTGCGCAGCCAGCAAATCAGTGAACGCACCAAGATTATTGATTTGAGCCAGGATCATCGCCTCTCGCCGGATTTCGTCTACGGTTTGCCGGAGCTTCACAGAACGGCAATCACTCGCGCAGCGCGCGTGGCAAATCCGGGATGCTTTGCCACGTGCATCCAATTGGCGTTACTACCGTTAGCGCAGCATGGGCTTATTCGTGGCGAGGTTCACGTCAGCGCGATCACCGGCTCGACCGGCGCGGGGCAGGCGCTTTCAGAAACGACGCATTTCAGTTGGCGCAACAATAATATTTCGGTTTACAAGGCGTTTGAGCACCAG
>JBOHQZ010001511.1:0-1411 GCA_050732275.1 bacterium | reverse complement strand
CTTCCACTTCCAAGCCCCAATTGCGGCCATGGCGCCGGCCAAATTCCCGGCACTTCTCCACGGCGGCAGCAATGCTGCCGGCAGCCGCAATGTGATTTTCCTTGATCAAAAACATGTCGTGCAGCCCGAGGCGATGATTGCGGCCGCCGCCGCATTGCACGGCATACTTTTCCAAGACGCGCCAACCGGGCGTGGTCTTGCGCGTATCGAGAATCTTCGCTTTCGTGCCTGCCACGGCCTCGACAAATTTGTGCGTTAACGTGGCAATGCCGGAAAGCCGCTGCAAAAAATTCAACGCCACGCGCTCGCCGGCGAGAATCGAGGCCATGGGGCCGTAAAGGTGCGCCACTTGTTGTGACGGTACGACCTGCTCGCCATCCTGCACGCGCAACTCGACGTCGATTGGCGGATAAATGCGCTGGAACACGCGGTCGGCAATTTTGAGTCCGGCAACAAAACCGGGCGCTTTGGCGATGATCACGGCGCTGCCGATTTTCATCTTGCGCGCCAGGCTCCCGCTCGCCATCGCGCGCGAGGTGATGTCGCCGGCTTCGCCTAAATCTTCCGCCAACGCCAGGTCGATGAGATTATTGGCCGCGTGTAAAGCGGCTTGTTCGAGGTTGAGATTTTGCAGCATAATGCAAGCTAACGCGTTAGTGAAATAAAAGCAAGTTATTTGGTCCGCCACAGCGTGGACGAGTGCAACCACACAGGTTTAATAAAGTTACTCCAACGGATAGAAAAACGACCAACGGATAAAAACAATCGATCGAAAAATGATTAAGGCAAAATTATTGGCTGTGCCCGTCGGGTTCGTGAGACCATAGCAAATTATCTTGCCACAATTATTTGCTTGAAAAATTCTCTTGCGAAAAACGCAAAAAGGTTGCTTGACTTTTAAAAGTTGGGAATGTATCTTTTCACTCACACCAACGATACCGTAATTTCGGAATATTTCAAAAGAGTTTTTTGATTTTACATAGCCACATTATAACTTGTATCCGCAAAACACACGAAAAAAGCGAAAAGCTTTTTTTTAGCGTATTTCGCGTGTTTAGCGGGCCACGCACGGGAATCCGGCTAAGTAGAATTATACAACGGATCAAGCCAACAGACGATTTCCGTGTGCGTTTTTGATCCGCGTGGAAAATGAATCTAAAAAACCCATTCCGCGAAAGGTTGTTCATGGACAGAACAAGTCGCTGTCTGCTTTTGCTTGCCCTACCGTTTTCCATTTTATGGCTGCACTGTTCGACCAATCAGGGAAATCACCCGCCGGCAGATTGGGTGCTGCGCAACGGCGCGATCTATACAATGGATGCCACACGATCGTGGGCCAAGGCCGTAGCAATAAACCAAGGTCGCATCGTTTATGTCGGCGCTGAAGAGGGGCTCAAGAGATGGCTGGGTG
>JBOHQZ010001510.1:0-1411 GCA_050732275.1 bacterium | reverse complement strand
CTGCCGCCTTGAGCAATTTCTCTAGGGTGAGATGGCAAAAGAAAAGGCAATAGGCATAGTGCTTCAGTTTGAAAAGATTTCTGGCCACATCCCAATCCTTTTCAGCACTCTCAAGCCAAGAACGAACCACTCTGTGAGGGTCCATATCATTTTACCACATCCTTTCCACATCGAACACACCTGTGTTATGTAATTTCCAAAATTTAATTTCGGATTCAAAACAAAAGATTTTGACAAAAAGAATTTAGAGAATTCCGCCAAGAAAAACAACAGGCAATTCAGTTAACGTATCATTTTTTCGGCGGCAAAGCGCTAAACGTATCTTTGTAAAAATTTTGGGTAAATTAAACCGGCCAATACATGATCTGTAAATCTTTCACGTACTTCGCCCCGAGACTTTCATAAAATGTAAAGGCGAGCCGGTTGTGTGAATAGACCACCCAAAACAGCTCGCTGCCTCCGGCTTCCCGGCAAATCCTTGCCGCCGCTTGCATCAATGCGCGTCCCGCGCCATGATGGCGCGCGCTGTCGTGAACGTAAAGATCGAGCACGTGCAGGAGGCGAATCGCCTTATCCGTATCATAGCTGAAGTTGTATAAAAGATAGCCAATGACTCGCCCATCCAGCTCGGCGACGAGTCCGGAGAAAGCAGGATTCGGGCCGAAGCCGTCGCGCCGATAAGCCTCCGCGTTGAAGCGAAAATCCGTCGGGTCGCCCAAGCTTCTTACAGCGTTTTTCAAATGCGTGTTCATGGATCGTAGTCTTGCCCCCTTGTGGGGCACTATTACAACCTCGGATTCATTGGCTTCGACAACCGCCCACAAGGGGCGGGGACTACAAAACCTGTTCATCCAAATGAAAAACGCTGTAAATAATCCGCGAATTGCCGAGCAAACTCGCCGATAGCCTCGGCATCATCACGAGTCGCGGCGCGGATAACAAGCTGACTGCCGCCGGTTGTGGAATCGGTATTAATCTTCATACGCGCGTTTTCGTTGGCTAATTGTGATCGCAGGCAAGATCAAAAAATATCGGCAAACGTGCCAATGCAACGTCGTGAATGCGTTGCGACCTCGCTCTCGACGCGCGGCACAATCGCCAAATCATGCCCGGCGGATAACGAGTGATATGACTTGCCGAACCCATCGCCCGTGACGCTTTTCATGCGGAACAATGATGCGCAGCGGACCTTCGGTCTCGGCCAAAGGCTTGTTGTTCCGGCGATCGGCCAGCAGAACGACTTGATCCGTAAAGGCGGAATCAAGCTCGGGCAACGCAAAGACGGCCTTATAGCCGTCGGACGCTTCGACCAGCAAATAAGTGGCAAGTGCCTGGCCGCGCAGTTTTTCTCCAAATTTTATTCCTGCCAATTGCAAAATTTCCACGAGCGGCACGCCTTCAAATGTTTCTT
>JBOHQZ010001509.1:0-1412 GCA_050732275.1 bacterium | reverse complement strand
GAGATAAATCACGTCGCAAGGAATTTGCTTGTCGCGAAAAGTCTGCGCGAGCGTGCGGACTTCGGATTCGGGATAATAACTCCAGCGGCATTGCTGATAACCCATCGCCCATTGCGGCGGCAGCGGCGGGCGGCCGACTAGTTCACTATAGCGCGTGAGGATCTTTTTGATCGCCGGTCCCAAGATGAAATAATAATTCAGCTCGCCGCGCTCAGCGCGGAAAGAATAAAAACGATGATTGCCGGCACCCATATTGAAATAAGTCTTGTAGGTGTTGTCGAAAAAAATGCCATACGCTCCGGCTTGGCGCACGCCAATGAAAAACGGGTGCGATTGATAAAGCGGATCGGTGACGTTGGTGTACGCCGGAATATCGGAATTCCACATCACCCACTCGTTGCCGCGCTTGTCCAGCCCGCCGGTCTTTTCGCCGAGTCCGAAGAACTTTTCGTCATCGAACAGCTTTTTGTAGCCGCCCACTTCCGGTCCGTCCCAGCCGATGCCCAACGCCTCATCATCTTGATTAATAAGATTGCCGTTTTTGTTGAAAAACGCCAGCCGGCAAGGCGCGCGCTTTATTTTAACGACCAGCTCGGCCGTAGTGATCTGCAGCTCTTCAGCGGTTTCGGCAAACTGCCATTCGACTGTTGGCCATTGCGTTTTAATGACGGCATAGCTGGGGCCGTCATCCCACACGCCGTTGCGCGCCAGACGCACTTGTACGAGATCGGCGGCGAGAATTGTCACACGCAATTGATCCGCGCCGCAGGTAAGCAGCACACCGCGTTCTTCTTTTTGATACGCTGTCACATTGCCGAGAAACTGATAATCGCCGAAAAGCGGCGTGATGAGCAAGCCGAGACAAAAGATCGCGACGAAAAGCCAAGCGATTGAAGCCATTCGGGATTTCATGGGTGTAATCTCCGCATAGTTGCTTAAAGGTGAAAACCGTGCTTTCTAACCGCCGATGAACGTAAATGGATGCGAATACTCTTATTCGCGTTGATTAGCGTATATTCGCGGTTAACGCTTGTCCGCGTTGGGTGGGATAATATGAAAAATTCCGCCGCCAAGCGCAACAACGATTTGCACAAAAATAAAAACGCGCGGCAGATGCAGGCCGCGCGTCTTCTGTATGAGAATACCGGTTTTGGCAGCAGGGCCGAGAGGAAGTGTGCTGGCTCAAAACCGGAAGGGGGTGTTTCGCAGGACACTAATTTTTCATTTTCAATTTATGCGACGGGTGTTATATTATCATGAAGTTACTGTTAATATTCCGTTATGAAAAAAATATTCGACATCGTCAGCTTCGGCATTTGCGCTGTGGATTTTATTGGCTTGATGAAAAAGTATCCCGAGCCAGGCGAGAAAATTCCGCTAGAGGCATTCTCCAAACAAGGCGGCGGTTTGGC
>JBOHQZ010001508.1:0-1413 GCA_050732275.1 bacterium | reverse complement strand
GCCACGGTGTTCAACTTCGGCTTCAGCGGCCGCACGAGCGATCGGCCGGACGAGATTCCCTACGAATGGCCGAAAAACACCAAACGTATTTACGTGGCGTTGGTGGCAATTTGGCTCGCCGGTGAAGTGACCGACGACAATGGCAATACCATTACGGTGGTGGATTTTCCGACCTTTCGACAAAACCCACAAGGAAGATCGTGGTCACTGGAGCCGGTGCCGGGATTTGTGAATCCCGATGCCGCCCAAGTCGCGCGCAGCGATGTGAAGGAAACCTGGCCCATCGCCGCGCAAGGAGGTTGGCGCGATAAGCGCAGCGATCCGGTGGACCCCGGCTGGGTTGGCTCGTGGAACGGATTCTTCGGCAAAAACATTTTCAATGCCGATCAGGAAATGTTTTATCGCTGCTCCGATGATTTGTATACGCGTTTTCGGTATACTCCGGATACAACCGACCCGGCTCGCGGCGGCCTGGGCCTGCTCATGGACGTGCGTGCATTTGCCTGGTCGCAAGTTTTGATTAGCGACGCGGTTTTTTTCATTCATGACATTTTAAACGACGGCACCAAACGCATTCCCAAAACTTCTTTTCTCATTTGGTTGGCCGATGTGGTTGGCGGCGGCAACGATACGCGCGACGACCAGCCCTTTGTCGATTTGCAAACCAGTATTGCGTTTTTAACGGATTCCGATCGCCGCGGCTCGGCGGATTTTCAGGGGACGCCGGTGGGCGTGGCCTCGATTAAATATCTCGAAACACCCGGAAATCAGGTTGATGGCATCGATAACGATGGCGATGCCGACGCCGCCGAAAATGCAAGAGTGTTGACCCAGATCCCCAATTTGGATGTTCGCGTGCCGTTGTTTATCGCGGCTGATTTTCAACCGCGAAATTTGCAGCCCGGCGAAAAAATCGTTCTGATCGATTCTCTAACGTTTGAGCGGCAGGTTATCTTATATCCGCAAGGAGGCGGCCGCGTCAAAACCCTCGGCCGTTTTTTTGATTTGCCGCCGCAGGGCGTTACCCTCTTTGAAGATACGACCGCGAATCAGATTGACGATGACCTCGATGGTCTCATTGATGAGCGCGAGACGTTGCATCTGGAACGTTTTGACGAAATTACGAGCACGATTCGTCCGGTGCGCTATATCAATTATCTTGCTTTTGCGGCGGGCGATACGATCAAACGCGGCTTCATTGTCGCAGGCAAAGCGGCAACGCCGTCGTACACCACGGTGGCGCCGATGATTGACGAGTCTCGTGATGACGGCTTTGACAATGACAGTGATTGGAACGGTTTCCAGGATGATGTGGGCCTGGATGGCGTGGCCGATTCCGGTGACCCGGGTGAAAAGGATGGCAAGCCCACCAGTGGCGCCGGCACCGATTTCCCGGGCGAGCCCAACATTGAC
>JBOHQZ010001507.1:0-1420 GCA_050732275.1 bacterium | reverse complement strand
AAAGTCCATGAAGAAGAGGATAAAAGCTGAAATGGATGACGAGTTGCGCCCAGAGTATGATCTGGGGCTACTGCTCAAAGATGGCGTGCGCGGCAAACACTACAAAGCCATGCAACAAGGATACACGATAAAGATTCACAAGTCTGATGGCACAACGGTTGTAAAACGTGTTAAGCCGACCACTCGGACTGTGATATTAGAGCCGGACGTGCTCGAATATTTTCCAAATTCGGAAGCCGTGAATAAGACGCTTCGCTCGCTGATTGCGCTTATTCCAAACAAATCATAATGCCCACTTTCAAATTGCTTTTCCCGCCGTTTTTGCTTATTTTCTTATAAGACAAGCTCATTTTTAGGACGGCAAAACAAAGGAGATCACGGTGCTTCAACAACTCATGATCAGCATCTCGGGCGTGCGCGGTGTAATCGGCGAAGGACTCACGCCGGAGGTTGTTTTTGAACAAAAGATCACAACTGTGCGCGCCTACTGGGACACGGCGACGCTCAAGCGACAACTTGGTCTCATGTAAGTTTTAAAAGTATGGAGTAAATTTTCACCTCAGAAATTATGTTCGAACTTACCGATCGCGTGCTGGAGCATTTGGCGCGCGAGAAAAATCGTCAATTTAAACCCAAAGAACTGGCGCGATCTCTCAAAGTGCCGCCAGGGCGCTATCCGGAGTTTCGCGATTTCGTCAAAACGCTGGCGCGCGAAGGGAAGATTGCGAAGCATAAACGCAATCATTACGGACACGCGCAACAAGCCTCGACACTAATCGGCACGTTGCACGTCAAAACCCAAGGCTATGCTTTTCTCATTGTCGGCGAGGGGCAGGAAGACGTGTTCATCTCGCAAAAGAACATGAGCACCGCGCTCAATCGAGACGTGGTGAGGGTGCAGCTCTTTGCGCGGCCTTCGGGCCGCAAGGCGGAAGGCCGTGTCGTCGAAGTGATCAAGCGCGCGCGTCAAAATATCGTCGGTACCTTGCGCAAGGGCAAGCATTTTTATTTCGTCAAGCCGGATGAGATGAAATTGCTGCACGATATTTTTATTCCTAACGAATATCTCGATGGCGCGCAGGTCGGGCAAAAAGTTGCAGTATCCATTGAAAATTGGGATGACCCTTCGCTCAATCCCGAGGGGCGCATCGTCAAAGTGCTCGGCTTTCCGGACGAGGCCGGCGTGGATGTGCTCTCGGTGGCGTTCTCGTTCGATTTGCCGGCGAATTTTCCGGCGACGGTCGAGCACGCTGCGGAGCAACTGGTGCTTGAGATTACGCCGGACCTGCTGCGGCAGCGCCTTGATTTGCGCGATCTGCTGACCTTTACGATCGATCCGGCAGACGCAAAAGATTTTGACGATGCCGTGAGCTTGCGCCATCTCGACAACGGCAATTACGAGCTTGGCGTACATATCGCC
>JBOHQZ010001506.1:0-1422 GCA_050732275.1 bacterium | reverse complement strand
CGGTTTTGGGCATGTTCGATGGTCAGCTTCGTCAAAGCTTTGCAGCCGCCGAGGCAGCCGCTGGCCAAGCCGAGCCGGCCGACATTCAGAATTTCCATGGCCACTTTGAAACCTCTGCCCATCGGCCCCAACATGTTTTCGACCGGCAGCTTGACGTTGTCGAAATTCAGCGAGGTGGTGTTGGAGCCATGGATGCCAAGCTTTTCTTCCGGCTTGCCCGAAGAAAAGCCGGGCATGCCGCGCTCGACGATAAAGCTGGTAATCTTCTCTTTTTTCTCGCCGCCTTCCAACATCTCGGTCTTGGCAAACACGGTGAGCACATCGGCAATGCCCCCGTTGGTGATCCAAATTTTGCCGCCGTTGAGCGTGAAGAATTTTTTGCTGGCATCGAGCACGGCTTTGGATTGAATGCCGGCGGCGTCGCTGCCGGCGCCCGCTTCCGTCAACGCAAATGCGCCCATCAGCTCGCCGCTGGCCATGCGTGGCAGATATTTTTCTTTCTGCTGATTGGTGCCGTACATAATGATGCCTTTGCTGCCGATCGACAGATGCGCACCAAGCGACACGGCGAGTGAAGCGTCGTAGTTGCAAATTTGCTCGAACACGCGGCTGTACGCCGTTTGCGAAAGCCCGGCGCCGCCATACTGCTCGGGAATCGACAAACCGAAAAAACCGAGCTGCTTGAGGCCATCCCAAACTTCCTTGGGAATAAAACCTTGCCGGTCGATTTCTTCGGGTTTAATTTTATCACGTGCAAATTCGTTGAATGAGTCAACAATGACCTGTAAGCTTTCCTGCTCTTCGGGCTTCATTTTGGGGTAGGGGAAAACCAGCTCCTGCGCCACATCGCCAGCGAAGAGGGATTTCAAAAAGCTGAGGGATTTTTCGTCGTTGGACATATAAATTCTCAAAATTTTATGTAATTAGAGATGCGAGTGGTTTAGATTGGAAGAACGCGCACTCTTGACTTATGTTCATCCACAGTAACTAAGGCACCAGTTTCCAATAATGATTCGTACTGTCGCAATATCGGCGTTAAGATTGTTTCCAAATGGTGAGGCATTACGTCTTGTGTGCGAACCTGAATAACGCTCGGCCCAAACGCACCACTTAACGCTAGCAAAGTTCCAAAATCAAGGTCGTGCGTAAAAACAATATATCCATTTGTGCGCGCCCAGTCCATAATCAACGAATCTTCAGCGCGAGGGTCACCGATTGTTGACCAGTGCAGCGTTTCCCAACCATGCCCCTCAAGCACAGACACCCAATCGGGTGACAAGCTCATGTCAATGACTATTTTCATGCGGCCACTAAAGGTAGTTCGACTTCTTCAACCCGCCATGCAGCATAGGCGAGCGCTTCGCGAATGTCTTCCGCCTCCAAGTACGGATAAGCTTTTAGAATATCAGCCGTGGAATACCC
>JBOHQZ010001505.1:0-1422 GCA_050732275.1 bacterium | reverse complement strand
ACCATTACCTGATAACATTCATTGGTTGAGGAGCAGATTTATGAACGATGCTTCGAGAACTCGCCTGATCATCAAGTATCTTGAACGGATCGACGAATCGAATCTAGCGCTTGAAAAGTTCTTACAAAAATATAAAGTTCCCTTCAGTCGGGCACAATATTATCGTTACAAAAAATGTTGCGAACGCGCCGGCTTGCAGGGCTTGCAGGATGGCCGCGCGGGCGGAAACCATCGTCGGTTGACCTCGGAAGCGGCGACTTTTCTTCTGGGTTATCACGCGGCTAATCCATGTGCCAAATTAGCCAGCTACCAAGCGGCATTAGAAAATCAAATCAGCGTGCGTGTCGGCCTTTCCACGATCAGCCGCTTTTTCAACGCGCGCCAAGCTGGTTTGACCACCTCAAAGCCGCCACAAGTAGAAACTTTTGAAGCCGCCTGCGGTGGATTTGAAATCATTGCGGCTTTGGCTTGGCACTTGAAGTGGCCGGAATATACTGCACGGCAAATTCAGCAGGCCGTTTCGTCATGGCAGCATCAGCAGGGTCAACGACTCAACACACGCCAAACTGCCGACTGGCGCGGTCGAGATGCACAAGGCCATTTTACTGCCGGCTATAATCGACGGCGTGATATTCGTCAAACTCGATTCGCAGCGATTGCGGATAAACGCCACAACAAAGACCTTTGACGTTTACAACTCTGCGCTAGCGGGCTTGACACGCTCGCTCGTAAAACCCTGGCGGTTTTAGCGCTGCCAGTTGTCACGTTGAATGGGACGTTGCGGAGCGTCAACACCCCGCTCGGTAACGCCCTGAAAGATTTCGCGGGTTACAATTATATGGATGCAACTTTGGATAAATTTCTCCGCGAACTAAAATATTTGGGAATCGCCGAGCCCTTGGTACGAAACCAAATTGCTTTTTGGCAAAACCACTGGCGCGCGGCTGGACTCAATTCCCAAAACGAGCATGGCCCGTTCTTGTGCTATTATATTGACGGCCATACGAAGGCGCTGTGGTCCAGCAAACGGGTGCATAAGAACAAAGTCACGATGTTAGGTCGAGTCATGGGTTGTCCCGCTCAGAGCGGGATGTTTGTGCATGATGGCCTTGGCCGACCGACCTACTTTGAAACCTATTCTGGGCGCGCGCCGTGGGGCGAATATGTTTTATCGCTGTTTGAAAAGATCGAAAAAAACCTTGAAGAGCCAAAGCCGAAAATGCAAGTTATCCGCTTGCTGGTTTTGGATGGCGCCAACAACAGCGTCAAGACGTTGCGCGCGTTCGCCGCACAAGACAAATACTATTTTGTCACCACGCTCGACAAAAATCAATGGCAACCACGGCGAATTCGCGCGGAAGGCCCGAAACGCCGCTATGAATACGGCGAGGCCTTTGTCAGCGATTGCGAAATCGAGTTGGA
>JBOHQZ010001504.1:0-1424 GCA_050732275.1 bacterium | reverse complement strand
TTCCAGCTCGTCGCGTCAGCGGCCTCGCGGTCATTTACCATCGTGCCGAACGTCGAGATATACACATCGAAAAGAATGGGCTTGCGCGTCAACAGCCTGACGAACGGCAACAACAACTGCCCATAAAAGCCGACGACGACCAAATCACAGCCACGCTTTTTGCGGAGAAACTGAGCAATTAAACCGGGATAATGGCGAAATGATTTGTCGGGTGGCAAGCAGGTTTCGACTTCAAATCCGCCGTTGCGCATCGCGGTCAAAATATTATGCGTGCGCGAATAGCTCGCTTCGCGGCCGGCGATGTAGCAAACTTTCATCGTAACTTCAGACATTTTTAACCGCGAATCAACGCGAATGAACGCTAATATTTTTATTCGCGTTCATTCGCGGTTGTCCGCGTTGGGTTATTTTGCCTCGATTTTTTCTCCGGCATTCATTTCGCGATCAGCTTGAGTTGGCTGATTTTTTTCTGCCACGCCATTTTTGTGGGTGCTCTTGCGAAGCGAGAGCGTGTCCATCTCGATTTTTTTGACGCGATACAAACAATCTTCGATCAACCGGCGATTGCCGGAGATGAGATCCGCGACCAGGCCGATAAGCCCGACTTGAAAGCCGATTACCATGAGCACCGCGCTGAGAATCAATGATTGAATGTGGCCGCGCCCGCCGTCAATAAAAAAGTAATACCACAAAAACCGCAATGAGACCACAAAACCGGCCGAAAAAATGAGCACGCCCATCGTGGCGAAAGTTTTCAACGGCTCGTACATCGTGTAAATGCGCAGCATGGTGCCGACACTGCGCTTGATGTACGAAGGAATGCTCTGAAACAGGCGCGATTCTCGCAGCTTGCCGTTGGTCGCGACTTTGACGTGGCTGAGCGCGATGTTCTTTTTACCGGCTTGAATGATCGTCTCGAGCGTGTAGGTGAAACGCGAGATGATGTTCAAGCGCAACGCGGCTTCGCGGCTGTAGGCGCGGAATCCGCTGGTGGCGTCCGGCACCGAGGTGTTGGAAACGTGCCGCACCACCCAACTGCCAAGCTTCTGCAATTTTTTCTTGATCGGCGAAAAATACACGACGCGGTCGACCTGGCGGTCGCCGACTACCATATCAGCCTTGCCTCTAAGAATCGGCTTAATGAGCCGGGCGATATCGCTGCCGCGATACTGATTGTCGCCGTCGGTGTTGACGATAATATCGGCGCCAAGCTTGAGGCAGGCGTCGAGACCCATCATGAACGCCTCGGCAAGCCCCTTGCGATTGGTGAGCCGCACGATGTGCGTGACGCCGTACTTCCGCGCCACTTCAACCGTCTGATCGGTGCTGCCATCGTCGATAACCAACGTTTCGATTTCATCGATACCGTCGATTTGCTTCGGCAGATCCTTCAGCGTCACCGGCAGGGTTTGCTCCTCGTTCAG
>JBOHQZ010001503.1:0-1425 GCA_050732275.1 bacterium | reverse complement strand
GGGTAGTTGCTTCAGAAAAATAGATTGAAAATACCTTATTTAAGAATAAGGAAGAAATCGACGATTGTCAATACGTATTTTTCATTTTTGGCCAAAATAATCCTCAATCCGCGTTAGCATGTTTTTAGCAATCGCCTGCTCGTATTTATTTTCCGGCGCCACATCCGGCAAGGCGTTGGGATTGCCGTTGATCACCTGCTCCAATAATTTTTTGAACAATTCACGATCTTTTTTCTTCACCGCGTAGGTTTCAGCGTAGGTGCGTTGATTGCCAAAAAAATTGGGCGCCAATTCCACTGCCCGGTCGAACTCGCGCTTGGCGTTGTCGATATCGACGAACGGCGCGCGGCCTTGCGTCGGCAAAACGCCGAAGTAACGCGGCACCGCGCCGTAGAAAAAATTGGGATCAAGCTCCTTGACGCGCGTCATGTATGCTTCCACGCGCTGCTTGTTGCGGTAACGTACCAACCGGCCTTGACTGCTCACCCAGCGATCGTAATTCATGCCCGTCCAATAAATCGGATTAATCCAGGTTATATCGAGTGCAGCGAGAGCGCGCGCTTCGTCCGTAGTTCTGCGATAAGTTGCCTGAAAGCTCGGATTCAAGGCGAGCACACGCTCACCGGTTTCCACGCCCAGCAAAAAAAGCGAATCTTGCCTAGCCGGATCGGTTTCCACGTAATAGCCGACGAAATGTAACGCGCGCGCCAAGCGGGTGCCCAGCTCGACATTCGTCGGATCGGCAGCAAAAGCGCGCCGGTAAAGCGACAGCGCCTGCCGCGCTTTTGGCGGATCATCACGTTGTTTCCAAAGCTTGTCGGCGTCGTTGCGGAGAGTAGCGGCCTCAGTCGCAGAAATCACCGGTTGGGGTCGTTCGAGGATGACGGAACGGCGGCCAGCACAACCTGCGAGTAAAAATACGGTGAGCAAAAAAAATGAACGAAAATGGCGAACGCGCAACATTCTTCCTTCCCTGGCTAAAAAATTCGGGCGGCATTCGAGGAGAAAACGGCCCCCGAACGCCGCCCGAATTGAATTGAACTTTACGGTGTCGCTTACGCGACTTCTTCTTTCAAATGGTTCTCAAGCTTGGCGGCGCGGCCATTGCTCTTCGCAGATTTTTTATCCGCGTCAACTTTATCGTTCGGCTCCACGATATAATGAAATTTCTGCCGGAACTCGTCAAGCGAAATGCCGGCAGTTGCCGCATACTTTGCCAACTCGTGCGGATCGTCGAAATCGTCGGCGGAGAGGCGAATCATATAGCGCCGCGCGATATCGTAATACTCGGAAGTGACATCCACCATGCGCACGCGCGTCTTGCCGGTTTTGGGATCGATAATGTCTTTGAAGTACATCGGCACGAAACGGCCGTTCTGAATCGAGACCATCGCCGCGTTGCCGCCGTCGATGATGAACCGCGCC
>JBOHQZ010001502.1:0-1430 GCA_050732275.1 bacterium | reverse complement strand
CCAGAGCCGCCTTCAGCAAAGTGCTGAAAAGATGATGAATCACGAAGCGGGCGACGGCATAAACAAGATATAATGGAAAGAGCGCAACTCGCGCGATGCGTTTCAGCAGTTTGGCTTCTTTAAATTTTGCGGCAAAATTGCGCCAACCGGAAACTAAGATGGGATAGGATTTGAACACCAACAGCGTGTCCCACACGCGTTGGTGAATGGTGAAAGATTTGAAATTCGGCTGCGCGCTCCATGCTTCAAGCCACCGGACGTGCTTTCGCAATGACGGAATCCAACCGAGCAGGAGCGTCGGCACAAAAACCAGTAAGAGTGCAATGCTTTTCAGAATGGACAACAGCACGGCGCCGAGGAGCAGAACCAAATTGACAATGACCTCGCGGCCAAAGCGCAGGAGGGCGCCGGCCACAAAGCCGAGCACGGAAGCATGTTGCTCTTCGCGGCGCGCTTTGAAATTTTTAAAATCGTCGATGATCGAAAGCCGCAAAATATGATTGTCGGAAAAGCGGCCGTGAATGTCGGCGAGATATTCTGCTTTGATGCCCCGCGAAGCCAGCATCGGCACGAGGAAGAGGGCGACGGCCAGCGAAGCGAGCAGTGAAAAGACCACGGTCAACGCCATGTCGCCGAAAATTTGGCCGGCGATGCCTTTGACGAAAACAATCGGAAAGAATACGGCAACCGTCGTTAAAGTCGACGCGAGCACGGCGCCGCCGACCATGCTGGTGCCGCGCACGCAGGCAGTGACGATGTCGTGTCCCTCTTCGCGCAGGCGATGAATGCTCTCCAACACGACGATGGAGTTGTCCACCAACATGCCGATGCCGAGCGCCAAGCCGCCAAGTGACATGATATTCAGCGTCACATCGAACATGAACATCGGGCCGAAGGTGGCAATAACCGAAATCGGAATGGCGATGGCAACGATGATCGTATTCCACACGCGACGGAGGAAAATATACAGCACGATGATGGCCAGAACGCCGCCCATGATGGCCGTGCCCTTCACTTCATCGACGGCGCTTTTGATGAAAACGGATTGGTCGGAGAGCTGCTCGATGCCGCTGTTGGGCGGCAATTGATACGCCATAAAATTGGTCATGCGTTTCATCCGCATGGCCTGCGCTGCGGCCGCCTCTCCTTTTCCTTTATCATCTTTGCCGTCTTTTTTCTCAGTTGCCTTGGCCTCGCCGTTTTCTCGCGCCGGCTCTGTCGCGCGTTTTTTCAAATTGGCCACGAAAGCTTGTTGCTCCGCGTTGCCAAAAATTCTGTCCTTCACGGCAACGGCGACCGTCACGATGTTGGCGTCGGCTTCTTTGTAAATTTCAATCTCGACGCTCTCTTTGCCATTGACGCGCGTGATGACCTCGCGCTCTTTGTTGGTGCGCGTCACCGTGCCGACGTCTTTGAGCCGAATATCCACA
>JBOHQZ010001501.1:0-1431 GCA_050732275.1 bacterium | reverse complement strand
ATCGCGCCCTGAGAGCAAATACGTCAGCTTGCTGTTCAAATCATAATAATAGAAAACCGGCGTCGCCGTGATAGCCTGAACAGGCTGCGACTGGCTGCCGGGACCTTGGTTGTTGGATCTGCCCGCTCCACCGCCGGATTTATTTTGGCCGGTGATCGAATCGTAAATTTTGTTGTAGAGACCGCTTTTAATAAAATCCGCATACGAGCGCCGCATCGAGAGCAGCCAAGCGCCTCGACCCGAAATGGGCGCTTGCACGATCACGCCGCCGCTCAACAAATTTACGCTGCCGCCGGCTTGAAAATGATCGAAGCTGCCGGACTTGCCGGTCAGCTCGACGATACTCGAGGTTCTGCCGCCGAATTTTGCCGGAAAGCCGCCTTTGAACACGCGCACGTCTTTGACGGCCTCGGTGTTGAACGCGCTGATGAAGCCAAAGAAATGATCGACGTGATAGATCGTCATGCCGTCGAACAAAACGAGATTTTGATCGGGTGTGCCGCCGCGCACGTAGAGTCCGGAAGAGCCGTCATTCACGCCGCTGATGCCGGGCAAAAGCTGCAACGCGCGAAAAATATCGGTTTCACCGACCGAGGGCAGCGCGGAGATTTGTTGCGGCGAGAGGCGCACTTGCGCCGGCTCTTCGGCGACTTGCATGGTCTGGAAATTTTTCTCCGCGGTGACGGTGACGGCCTCGCCGCGCAAAATTTGCGACTTCATGCTCACGATCACCGGCTCTTTGCCGTCGGTGAGCGTCACCGGCAATTCCACCGGCTCGTAGCCGATGTAGCTCACGCGCAGCGTACACAAACCCGCGGGCACATTGACGAGCACGAAATAGCCGTTGACGTTCGACAGCGTTCCATGCGAGGTGTTTTTGACGAGCACGTTGGCATACGGCAGCGTTTCGCCAACGCCGGCGGCCTTGACGTATCCTTTTAAATTCACGCGGCGCTTGACGATGACGATTTGGCTGCCCTTCACGACGTCGAACGTGAGCGGCGTCGATTTGAGCAGCTCCTCCAGCGCTTGGCGCAATGAAACATTTTTGCAAACACAATCGACGTTGAAGCCGTTGACGAACGCGTCGTTATAAACGATTTCTAAATGCGTTTGCGCGATCAGTTTCTGCAAAGCCTCGCGCAAGGAAATGTCTTTCGCCTCGAAACTCACCCGAATGGAATCGAGGCCGGCTTTCTCGCCATCCGTATCAGCCAAGCTCGGCGCAGCAAAAATGAGCAGGAGCAAAAATAGCGTTGAAGATGTTTTGTGCATTCATCGCCTCTAAAAGCAACTTGCAACGAAAAAGGAACCGCAACAAAAGGAAATAAAGAATCACAACGGGGACGAACTGCAACCAAACAGGTTTTTAAACCGCGAATAGACGCCAATTGACGCGAATAAGGCTTTTTTAGTTGCGGTTCTCTTTTC
>JBOHQZ010001500.1:0-1432 GCA_050732275.1 bacterium | reverse complement strand
CTGGGTGGTGTCGGCAGCGGCACGATCATCGACTACGTGCAAGTGAGCTACTCCGGCGACGACGGCTTTGAGTTTTTCGGCGGCACGGTGAATGCGAAGCATCTGATTTCGCTCCGCACGCTCGATGATGATTTTGACACGGACTTTGGTTTTTCCGGCAAAGTACAATATGCCGTAGCATTGCGCGATCCGAATGCCGCCGACCAAAGCACCTCACAAGGTTTTGAGACGGACAACGATGCGACGGGCACGCCGAAGACCAGCCCGATTTTTTCAAACGTCACGTTGGTCGGTCCGAAGGTGAATAACTCCGACGTGGTGAATACGCTGTACGTGCGAGCGGCGCACATTCGCCGCAACACGGAGTTTTCTTTTTACAACAGCATCGTGATGGGCTGGCCCGGTGCCAGCGCCGGCAGCGGCATCTATATCGATGGCAACTCGACGGCCGATAACGCGACGGCCAACCGATTGCAGATTCGCAACATCATTCTCGCCGGCAAAGATACGGTGACGACCAACGCCACGAATGGTTTCAACGCACATACGTGGTTCAATACGGCGGCCTTTGGCAATACGCGGTTTGCCACCAGCGCCGAAGTGCAGCTCGTCGATCCGTTCAATTTGACCAATCCGAACTTTACGCCGCGCGCCGGTTCGCCTGCTCTCACGGGCGCGGATTTCACCAACACCCGCTTGACCGACACTTTCTTCACCTCGACGACTTTTCGCGGCGCTTTTGGCAGCGGCGAGCGTTGGGATTCGGGTTGGACGAATTACAATCCCCAAGGAACTTCGAACTCGCCGCAAGTTGCCGTTGCGGGCAATATCACCACGAACACGACTTGGACGAGCAACAAAAATTATTTGTTGAACGGTTTTGTTTATGTCAAAGCCGGCGCGACGCTGACAATTGAACCCGGCACGGTGATTTTTGGCGATAAAGCTTCCAAAGGCTCTCTTATTGTTGAGCAAGGCGCCAAAATCATCGCGGACGGCGGCACGGCAGATCGTCCGATTATTTTCACCAGCGCGCTTCCACCCGGTCAACGTGCTTATGGTGATTGGGGCGGCTTGATCATCTGCGGCCGCGCGCCCATCAACGTTGCCGGCGGCACCTCGATCATCGAAGGCGGTGTTGGTTCTACTTATGGCGGCACTGATCCGAACGACGATAGCGGCATCCTGCGCTATGTTCGCATCGAATTCCCTGGCATCGCGTTTCAGGTTAATAATGAAATTAACGGCCTGACGCTCGGCGGCGTCGGCAACGGCACGGTCATTGATTACGTGCAAGTGAGCTATTCCGGCGACGACGGCTTTGAGTTTTTCGGCGGCACGGTGAATGCGAAGCATTTGATTTCGCTCCGCACGCTGGATGATGATTTTGATACGGATTTTGGCTATTCCGGCAAAGTGCAGTATGCAGTGG
>JBOHQZ010001499.1:0-1442 GCA_050732275.1 bacterium | reverse complement strand
GGCCGCATCCCAGCGAGCTTCATGTTGGCCGGCTGGCATTTTTTGATTGACCAACGTCGCGACCTCTTCGCCGAGTTGATTGAAAATTTTCAGCGTCACCTGAGTGAAACGTGGCAGCGCAAACGCAATCGTGGTGGATGGGTTGAAGGGATTGGGGTAGTTTTGCGCCAGAAAAAAATCAAATGGTAAATTCGCCGCGGACTCACTCACAGCCGTTGTTGGCTGCGCGCTGCGAAAAACGCCGGCGCTAAGGGTGCCGGCAAAAACATAACCGTTTGCATTCGCCGTCAGCGCTCGCACAAATGAACTCGACAAACCGGCGTTGAGCGGCGCCCAATTGCCGCCATTGTCGATAGAGCGGAAAATGCCGCCGCCTTCAGTGCCGGCAAAAATATGCCCCTGTTTGTCAATGGCGAGCGCGATGATACGGCTGAAGGTTAAGCCCAGCGGAACCGCAGTCCAGGTATCGCCGTTATTGGTGGAGCGGAAGACGCCGCTCCCGCCCCACGTTCCGGCAAAAATGTGATCGTTGTGATTGATAAGCAAGGCCCGCATATCGACATTCGTCAGGCCATTAATGATTTGTCTCCAGTTCGCGCCACTATCCGTCGAGCGAAAGACGCCGTTGAGCGTGCCCGCGAAAAGATGGCCTTGCGAATTAACCGCCAACGTGACAATAATGCCGGCAGTCAGGCCATTGTTGACCGGTGTCCAGCTTGCGCCGTTGTTGATTGAAATAAAAATACCGCTACCGAACGTCCCGGCGAACAAACGGCCGTCGGCATCTATAGCCAGCGAACGTACATCCAAATTCACCAAGCCGGTGTTGACCGGCGTCCAACTCTCACCGTTATCGTCGGAGCGCAAAACGCCGCTCCTTTCGGAGCCGGCAAAGAGCTGCCCCGCGCTGTTGAATACCAGCGCAAAAACTCTGCCCTTGATCAGGTCACCGTTGGGCGCCGTCCAAGTGCCGTTTTGGTCGTTCGAGCGCAACACCCCCGCTTGTTGGGTGCCGGCAAAAATCTGCCCGCTCGTGTTGGTTGCAAGAGAATAAACTTTGGTTTCGGTAATGCCAACGCTGGCGTGCGTCCAACTGCCGCCGTCATCCACCGAGCGGTAGACACCGGCGCCAAAAGTTCCGGAAAAAATTTGATCATTGGCGTTGATCGCCAACGAAACAACCATTTCAGTTCCCAAGCCGCTGTTAGCGGCTTTCCAGCTCGCGCCGTTGTTCGTGGAAAGAAACATGCCGGCGCTATTCGTTCCTGCAAAGACATCACCTTTTGAATTGATTCCCAAAATAATCACCGTCGGATCAGTCAGGCCGGCATTGACTTGTTCCCAAGTATTGCCATTATCGAGCGAGCGAAAGATGCCAAAGCGGCTCGTCCCGAGAAAAAGTTGGCCATTGGTGTTCGCTGCCATGGTGAACACCGTCGCGC
>JBOHQZ010001498.1:0-1442 GCA_050732275.1 bacterium | reverse complement strand
CCGCGGTGTTTTTTGCTTATGGCCATTTTTATCAATTGCCCGCACTCGGCCAGTTGTTTAACAATTCGGATTATTCCGTCTTAAGAGATTTGCAGGCGGGCGGCATCAGCTTCGGCGTGCTCGGCAACCCCGATATCAATCCGGAACGGACCGTGCAATATGAATTTGGCTACAAGCATGCGCTCGCTGATTTTCTCGGCCTCGATTTCAGCATTTTCTACAAAGACATTCGCGATCTGCTCGGTGTCGAGTTCGTTTCGACTTACGCCGCGGCTGAATATGCGCGCCTGACCAACGTCGATTTTGGCAACGTCATCGGCTTTACGATTGCGTTCGATCAACGCCGCGTGGGCATTTTCAGCAGCATGATTGATTACACCTGGCAGCGGGCGCAAGGGAATTCCAGCGACCCCAACGAGACGGCCAACCGGCGCGCCGCCGGCGCCGATGCCCGGCCCGAGCAAATCCCTTTGAGCTGGGACCAGCGCCATACGCTGAACGCCACTATCACGGCGCAGAAGCCTGACAATTTTTCCATCAGCTCGATCATCCGTTTCGGCAGCGGGCAGCCTTACACGCCGGCAGTCGGCAGCGGTTTTGGCGCCGATTTGGAGCGCAACTCCGGCCGCAAATCCTCTTTCCTGCTGGTTGATTTGCGCGCCGAGAAATTCTTCCGGCTGGCCGGACAAAATCTCAGTCTGTTTGGCCGCATCTTCAATCTGCTGGACACGCGCTTTGTCAACGGCTTTGTGTTCGGCGATACCGGCAGTCCGGATTATTCCTTGACCCCAAACACCGCCCGGGCGACTTTGTTGAATCCACTGCGCTACTATCAGCCGAGACGGATTGAAGTGGGATTGACGATTGATTCGTCGTTTTAAGGAGAGATAGATCATGCCTCGTTTCAAATTCATCACCTCATTCATTTTGGCTGTCTGTTTTGGCCATGTGTTCGCTCAAGTGCCGCCGGAGCAACGTGGCCGCATCGATGCCGAGCGCTTCGGCTTTCACGACGGCGCCAACATCCGCACTGTGTTTTATAATTACGGGATGGTGGGAGATTATCCGCGCGATCCGCTCAATGTCGACCTCAGCGTTTTTCATTCCGTCGAAGTGCCGAAAGGCAGTGGCATGAATTACAGCGACGGCATCACGCCGTTCGTGCTCGCGAAAATTACCCAACGCAATGGCAACCCGGCGTGGATCATGGAAACCGGCTTTCGCGAGCGCCAAGCCAATAGCCCATTCCGCAATCGCATCATGCGCTTTGAGCCGCGGCCCGGTTTTTTTCAGCCGGACCCCGTCATCAATGCCGGCCGCTCGCCGGCGGTGAGCAACGATCCGCGCACCTGGCCGGAGTTTTGGCCCGATAAAGAAAACGATACTTTCGATCCCGGCTGGCGCGACAGTTGGAATGGTTATTTCGGCAAACGCCCCAATGC
>JBOHQZ010001497.1:0-1444 GCA_050732275.1 bacterium | reverse complement strand
ATCGCGCCGGTGCGCGCCAAGCCGAAAGCCATGCGCTTGCAGAGTCTTTGCAACTGGCTCGGAATCATTGGGGCGTTGGTGGCGCCGATGAGCAAAATGGATTTCGATTTTTTCCCTTCGACGGTTTTCAAATCGGAAATTTCCTTGCCGGCCGGCACGCCGTTGATCATCAACTGTTCGCGGCCGCCGTGATTGGTTTGCACGAGCACGCCAATCGTGTAGCCGCCGTGCCGTTCCGGCAAGACTCGCGAAGCCGTGCCGATGCCGCCTTTAAATTCGTAACACACCATGCCCACGCCGCCGCCGACCGCGCCTTCTTGTACCGGTCCGGTTTGGGCATTATTGATAGCTGTCAATACGTGTTCATCGTTGAGATGTCGCCCGGCCATATCGTGCAGAAAGCCACCCCAAGTTTCCGCCACCACGGGAACCGGCACCGGCGTCGAATTGCCGATTTCCGGATACGCTTGCAGAAACCACGTCATCGCGCCGTTCATGACACGCCCGATGTTGGAAGTATCGGTGAGAAAAATTGGTGATTGCAAGAGGCCGCGTTGATCGACGCTGCCCAAGCCGGTCATCTCGCCGTTGCCGTTCATAACGAATCTGCCAGCGGTGACATTCTCGTGAAAGACATCGTCGTTGGGCAGAATGACGGTGACACCCGTGCGGATCGGCCCGGTGCCAATGATCAGCTCGCCGTTACCTTCGATGCGGGTGCAATGGCCGACTTTTACACCTGGTACGTCGGTGATGGCATTCCATTTTCCGGTGGGAAGTGTGCCAATCACGATGCCCAATTCGCGCAAGCGGCGACGGGTGGATGAAAGATTGGAATGCAGCGCGGCGCTTTTGGATATTGTGAGGGGAAGGGTGAATGCGGCTGTTACGACTTGCTTGAGAAATTTTCGACGCGAGAGGGGTTGGTAAAGCGATTTTTTTATCACAGACTGGGCCTATCTGAAAATGAAATCTTCACCTGCGTGTAATGCTTCAATATAACAAAGAGAAATAAAGTTTGTCAAGATAATTTTATTTTTAGTGACGCTGGTAAACATCATTACCCCAAAAATTCATTCTTGTCTAAAATGCTTTGACAAAAAGTTAACAAGCCTTGACAAAAAGCTAAACGTGATATATATTTAAATATGGGTTGCTCAGTTCTTAACTCTCAGTTCTCGACATGCAACCGAGCCTTCTACGCCGCTATAATGTAACCATAACAACTTAAATCCCCAAAACCAGAAGAAAATAACTTCTAAGGATAGGGATGTGGATGTGAGGTCATGGAAGATCTTCTTTTGGGAAAAAGTCGTGCGATAGCCGCAGTGCGCCAACAGGTTCTTTCGGTTGCCAAGCATGAGATGGAAATCCTGCTGGTGGGCGAAACGGGCACAGGCAAAGGGTTGCTTGCCCGCATGATACATGCGATGAGTCTCAGAGC
>JBOHQZ010001496.1:0-1449 GCA_050732275.1 bacterium | reverse complement strand
CAACTTTTGATGATCTTTGATGCCGGGCGCTTGTTCGACCGCGCTCGAGAGATCGACAGCATCCGGCATGGCCGCAGCGATTGCTTCCACAAGAATTTTTGCGGATATGCCACCTGCAAGAATAACCGGCGCGCGCTCGCGCACCAGCCGGCAGAAATTCCAATCAGCCTTTTTGCCGGTCCCCCCGAATTGCTCCGCGGTTCTGCTGTCAACCAAAAATGCGGCTGCTGAAAAATTTTCGTATTTTTTAAGCTCAATCAAATTTCGCACGGTTTTGATCACCGGCAGCGGCGATTGTTCGCAAAGCGCGCGGCTTTCGTCGCCGTGCAGTTGAACGTGTGTGAGACGAGCCATTTCGGCTGTGCGCATCATCGTTTCCGGATCGGGATTGACGAACACCCCGACTCGCGCCAGATGTTTCGGTAGTTGTTCGCTGATGCGTCCCGCAGCAGAGGCATCAATGCATCGAGGGCTGCGTGAAAAAAAAACAAATCCAATCGCCGCCGCTCCTAATTCGGCAACGAGCAATGCGTCTTCCAAACGGGTGATGCCGCAAATTTTCGCCGGAATCATTGCCGAGGCACTCCGGTTAAAGTTGACAGCGCTTTGCCGGGATCGGGCTGCCGCATCAAATGACTCCCGACAAGAATGGCATCCATGCCGCATGCCGCCATGCGCTGCACATCTTGTCGTGACGTGAGGCCCGATTCAGCCACACGCACACACGAACGCGGAATCAACTTTGCCAGCCGTTCGGCGGTTTCCAGCGCCACTTCAAAAGTCTGCAAATCGCGATTATTTATTCCTATAATATCGGCTCCGGCTAACAAAGCCCTATCTATTTCTGTTTCGTTGTGCGTTTCTACCAACGCCTGCATTCCCAATTCTGCCGCGACGCTTAAAAGCTCAAAGAGCTGGCTGCGATCGAGAATCGCGACGACAAGCAGGATCGCATCTGCGCCATGCGCGCGTGCCTCGAGGACTTGGTACGGCTCCAGTAGAAAATCCTTGCGCAACAAGGGCAGCGCACAAGTCTCGCGCGCTTGCTGCAAATGCTCCAAATGTCCGTGAAAAAATTCAGCGTCCGTCAGGATTGAAAGTGCTGCTGCGCCATTCGCGGAATAATTTTTTGCCAACAGCTTCGGATCATACTCATCGCGCAAGATGCCGGCGGAGGGCGAGGCTTTTTTCATCTCCGCGATGACGACAATATTTTCACTGCCGGCGAGCGCGCGGCGAAAATCTCGCGGCGCGGCTTGCGCGCGGGCGCGCCGTTCAAATTCAGCGAGCGGCAAAAGCTGCTTGGCTTGGGCAATCTCTCGGCGTTTGTGTGAAACCACGCGAGAGAGAAATGAATCGCTGGTTGATAATTCGGATTGCATAAAGTAATGAAAATATGCTCCAACGGATGAATTAAGACCAACGGATAAAAAAGATCAGTTGGTCTTA
>JBOHQZ010001495.1:0-1449 GCA_050732275.1 bacterium | reverse complement strand
AAGATCTTCGAATCGAGCCGCCGACCCCGGCTAAGGAAATCATGACGCTGCAGGATCACGAGCGCCGTATCGCCGAACGCGCCCTCGCCGAACACAACGGCAATATAACCGACGCGGCCAAAGCGCTTGGCGTCTCGCGCCGGTGGCTGCACTATCGCTTAAAAGAATGGCGGGAATGACGAAGAATGGAGTGTGGGATAGCTGGATTGATGGATAGCTGGAGTAATGTGTATCCCAACACTCCAGCGATCCAGCAATCCAACATTCCATTGCTCCAGGAATCCATTACTCCGATTTATCATGAACCGGATCGGCCCCATACAACTTTTCGCCGAGATCAAGCGCCGTGAGAACCGCGTAACGTATCGAGGTTTGGATACGGAGAGCGGCCGGATCGTGTTGGTAAAAATTTTTGCGCCGGCAAGCGCTCCGGACGAAGCGGCTTTGGCTCGCTTTCAACAGGAGGCGACGATCTACGCGCGCCTGGACCATCCGAACGTTGTCAATCTCGTCAAATTCGGTGTGGCGGAAAGCCGTCCCTATCTGGCGCAGGAATTTATCGAGGGGCAAAATCTGCGCGCGCTCCTGCTGCAACGCAGCCCGCTGCCCAATGACATCGCCATAGGCATCACGCTTTCTCTGCTCGCCGGCTTGGCCGAAATTCACCGACATGAAATTATTCACCGCGATTTGAAGCCGGAAAATATCATGATCGCCAACGACGGCGTGGTGAAGATTTGCGATTTTGATCTGGCCATCGCTAATCCAATTGACAAGCTTGAACAAGACGCGCATACAAGCCCTGACCGGCCACTGATCACTGGTCACTGGCTGTCAGGTTCGCCGGGCTATTTTTCACCGGAAGCGATCTTGGGCGAGCCGCTGACGCCGCATTCCGATCTGTTTGCTGTCGGGATTATTCTTTATGAAATGTTCACCAGCGCCAAGCCTTTTATGGCAACGACGGCGTCGGGTGAGATGAACGCCGTTGTGCGTTTGCCGCATCTTGCCCCATCAAAGCTCAACAGCAAGATTCCGGCGGAAATTGAGCAGATCATCAACCGGTTGCTGGCAAAATCTCCGGCAGAACGTCCGGAAAGCGCCGAAGCCGTTTTAAGCCGGCTTATGGAACGGTTTCCGGTTCCGGAGAAAGCACAAACCTTGCGGCGCTTTCTCGACGATACCCAGAACTATCAAAGCGCTATTGTTGCCCTTCCCGCGACGACGCCCGTCAAGCCGGCGGCGCGCCGGGCCAACATTTTCTGGCGAATGGCCGCCGTGATCACACTCTTGGTTTTCATGACAGGTGTTCTTTATTTGCAATTTATGAAACCACCCCAAGAGCAGAAAAATGATGAATCGGCCATGGAACCGGGAACTGTGCCGCGAGAAGATTCCCTACAGCGCCGGGTCGAAAAAATTTCTACCGTCGGCAACTCTCTGTCAAGG
>JBOHQZ010001494.1:0-1451 GCA_050732275.1 bacterium | reverse complement strand
GGCTCACCCAAATACGCAAAAGTTTGCCGGCCAATCTCGAGCTGGTCAACGTTTACGACCAATCCACTTTCATCCGGCAGGCTGTGGGCGAAGTGATCGACGCCGGACTCGTCGGTGGCTTGCTCGCGATCATCATCCTGTATCTTTTTCTGCGCAATTTCTGGGCGACTGTCATCATCGCGCTTTCCATTCCCATCTCCGTCATCGCCACGTTTAATTTAATGTACGGCACGAACCTCACGTTGAACATCATGTCGTTGGGCGGGCTGGCGCTCGGCATCGGCATGTTGGTTGACAATTCGGTGGTGGTGTTGGATAACATCTCGCGCCACCGCGAGCAGGGCAAAGATTGGATCACCGCCGCCCGCGACGGCACACGTGAAGTGGGCATGGCGGTAACTGCTACCACCCTCACTACTGTGGCCGTGTTCTTTCCGCTGGTTTTTGTCAAAGGCGTCGCCGGCCAGCTTTTTAGCGACCAAGCGCTGACCGTGACCTACTCGTTAATGATTTCTCTCGCCGTTTCAGTGACGCTGATTCCCATGCTGGCCTCTTTGGGTGGTCGCGCGCAGCAGCATGACATGCCGATCGCTTCTGTCGAACCGCAAACCCGCGTTGCCGGCCGGTGGCGTCAGGTTGGAAGCTTTCTGTTTACCTCCATTCCGGTAGCGCTCGTGCGTTCCGTGTTGTGGGTTAGCCGCCTGGTTTCGCGGACGATGCTCTTTTTGTTGAATCCATTATTAAATGCTTTCGGGCGCGGTTACGGGGCTTTGGAGAATAGCTACCCAAAAACTCTGCGCTGGGCGTTAGGCCACAAGGGTCTGGTGTTGAGTATTGCTTTCACGCTTTTTTTCATCAGCGTGTTACTCGTTCCCATGTTGGGCGTCGAATTGATTCCGCAGCTTTCGCAAGGAGAATTTCGCGTCGAATTTCGCCTGCCGCCCGGCACGCCATTGGAACGCACCGATGCGACGATTGCGTCGATTCAAACGGTTGCCAACAAAACTCCCAACATTCACACCAGCTTTTCGGTTGCCGGCACCGGCAATCGTCTCGATGCGAATCCCGAAGAAGGCGGCGAAAATTGGGGCGAGCTGAATGTGATGATGCAAGCGGGATCTAAACGCGCCGGCGAGGAAACGGCGATGGCTGCCTTGCGCGAAGATTTGGAGCGTTTGCCCGGCGTGCAGTACAAGTTTAATCGTCCGACATTATTTAGCTTCAAAACCCCGGTCGAAGTCGAAGTGGCGGGATTCGATTTGGACAAATTAAAATCGGTGAGCAATGAAATCGCGCGTCGCATGGCCGCTTCGCCGCGCTTTGCCGATGTCAAATCCACCATGGAAATCGGCCATCCGGAGATTCAAATTGTGTTTGACCGCGAGCGCGCCGCGGCCTTGGGTTTGGCCGTGCATCAAATTGCCGATCGCGTCGTTGAAAAAGTTCGCGGC
>JBOHQZ010001493.1:0-1453 GCA_050732275.1 bacterium | reverse complement strand
TGCGCCCCGGCGATATGATCAAAGTCCGCGACAAGAGCCGTAAAATGGAATTGATCCACGCCAGCATGCGCAGGATGAAGGAAGGCCGGCTTTTGCCCTGGCTTGAATTAGACAAAGCCAATATGACCGGCACAGTTCTCGAGATCCCAGGAAGGGCGGATATTCCCATCGAGGCCAATGAAAACCTCGTGGTTGAATTGTACTCGAAGTAATTTGAATCCCAGTGACGGGATTTACCTAAGTTTGGAGATGCTTGCTATGACTTGGCCCAATCTACAAATGCCGGAGAGTGTCGAGCTTGAGGAATCGAGCTATTCGAGCACGTTCGGCAGGTTTATTGTGCAGCCGATGGAACGCGGTTTCGGTACGACGATTGGCAATGCGCTGCGTCGCGTTCTGTTGTCGTCGCTGCCGGGTGCGGCCATCACCATCATAAAAATCGACGGCGTTCATCACGAATTCTCGACGATCCCCAGCGTCGTGGAAGACGTGGCAGAGATTATTTTGAACCTCAAAGAAGTTCGTTTCAAGCTCATTAATAAAAAGCCGGATCGGGTGATGTTGGATCTGAAGGGGCCCCATGAATTTAAGGCCGGCGATATTCAGAACGGCACGACCGATTTCGAGATTCTCAACCCGGATCATCACATCGCGACGTTGAACAAGGGTGCGGATCTCAAGGTCGAGCTGCGCATTGGCCGCGGCCACGGCTACGTGCCGGCGGAAGAGAACAAACTGCCGGACATGCCGATCGGGTCGATTCCCATCGACGCAATTTATACGCCGATCAAAAACGTCAGCTACCGCGTCGAAAATATGCGTGTGCAGCAGCGCATCGACTACGAGAAATTGATCATGGAGATTACCACCGACGGTAGCGTCACGCCCGACGACGCGCTGACCTATGCCGGCAAAATTCTCCGTGACCATGTCAATCTCTTCATCAATTTCGACATCAAGCCGGAGATTGAAGACGAGCCGGTGGAGGTCGACGAAGAAGCACTGCGCATCCGTAAGCTGCTAAAAATGTCGGTGGACGAGCTGGAGCTCTCGGTGCGTTCTTACAACTGTCTAATGGCGGCCAACATCAAAACCATCGGCGATCTGGTGCGCCGTGACGAGCAAGAGATGCTGAAATTCCGCAACTTCGGCCGCAAATCCTTGCAAGAGCTGACGCAAATTCTCGAAGAAAAAGGCCTGCGCTTCGGCATGGACGTTGAAAAATATCTGGGCAACGGCCGCGAGTAACGCCAGAGGCATCATTTGCCAACTATTGCCTAGAAGTTCGATCGTTATTTGGCCCGCAAAACACGCTAAACACACGAAACGAAAATCATTTTGCTTTTTCGCGGTTTTCGTGTGTTGAGCGGGAGATTATTTAAAACCAGAAAGCAAATGCGACATTTAAAAGACGTAAAAAAGTTGGGCCGCACGGCGAGCCATCGCCACGCCA
>JBOHQZ010001492.1:0-1454 GCA_050732275.1 bacterium | reverse complement strand
AATGCGGCTGCCAAAATCTTCAGGCGATGGCTGCATAAAAAATGCTCATCAGGATCAGGATCAACAGGGCGTTGCTGACCAATTGGAAGGTCAAGATGGCATTGATCATCTGCCCGCCTTTGGGGCCCAATAACTCGCGACAGGTGTTGACCACGCGCAGGTACCACACAATCAATCCGGCCAAAATCGGCACGGCGCACGCCACGCTGATGCCGATGGCCCAAACATGGCTCTGCAATGGAACTGCTTCGCGCACCACCGTAACCGCACCGAAACCGCCCACGGCCAGACCGAAGGAAAATACGGCAAGAATTTTAACGATCTTGGAATTGTCCAAACTTGTTCCTCACACAAAATGCGCAACAACTTTGTCGGTAGCGTCTTAAAAGCTGTATCTTGCAACAAAAAGGCTACGCCCGTAGGGGGACTGCAACGAAAAAAAGCAAGAGCAAAAACTTATCAATCGAATATAACAATTTAAGAATTCTAATGAATAGAAACAATATGTTTCATTCCGTCATCTGCGCGGCTTTGTGCAGGCTCTCCAGCAAGCCGTCCAATTCCTGATAGGTGAGGCGGCGATCTTGTAACATCGCGAAGATTTGCCGGGCAATCTCGCGAAAGTCTTCCTGGCTGACGCGCTGGTATTGCATGGCGTTGGTAAATTCATCGAGCGTTTGGATGACGCGCTCGCGATTGTTGGTCATGTAGGCGTCCGGAAAGCCGGCAAAGAGGCTTTCCATATAACCCAGCAAAAAATTTTCTGCGACAAATTCAAGCGTCCCCGCCGGATTTTGCCAGGCGATCAGGCCGATTCCGCCGATCAGCAGCACTATGACGGCAAGCCCGGTGAGCAGCCCTTTCCAAAACCCGCGCCGGCCTGCGAGGTTTCTTTCAATCTCGAGAATCTTGATTTGCTTGGCGAGGCGTTGAAGCTCGGGATACTGTTCAATGTTTTCACGTGTGGCGGCCATAACTCTCTCACAAAAAATCAAAAATGCTGAACACAGCTTGCTTCGTACTCAAAATAAAATAATCCCCAAGTCTTCAAAAAGTATGCTCAAGAAGCAACGATGCGCGACGGCGAAGACGGATAACCCAAAAGGAATGGAGGCGCGCCTGTTCAAGCTGCTTTCCGCCCTGGAATAGCGATATAGCGAGGCGTTGACAAAGCGTGAAGGCACCGCGACCTGGCTTTCTTGTGCATTCCGAAAAAAAAAATTTCTGGCGATCCAAGCCGCACCGAGCAAAAGATTATACCGGTAATAAACGCAGGCCCGGCTAAACCCGGCCCGTCGCAAACCGTCCCGCACCTCTTTTGCCGTAAAACGATGCGCGCCGTGGACGTTGACGTCGTGCTGGCTGTGCAAAGCTTTGAATGCCGGCACTTGCAAAATTAAAATGCCCCGTTCGGTCAGAAGCTGGCGTATTTCTCCAAGCACGGCGTCGAATGC
>JBOHQZ010001491.1:0-1455 GCA_050732275.1 bacterium | reverse complement strand
TGCCACTCAGTGAGAACACGTTCGACCTTTTCCCCCCACCAAAGCCCGCGCCTCGTGCCGATCATAGCCGCTAAACAACAGCTCGTCATAATTGGTGTGTTGATGCCGCACGTGCGCGCGGACGGCGAGCATGATCATTTGCGGATCGAACTCTTTTGCTGCCGCACTGCGACCGACGCGGCCGCTATACTTTTCACAAGCGTGTTGCGCGATCTTTTCAGCCGCAGCAACAGGACAGCGGGGAAACATTGCAAGAATACTTTTGGCGAAATCTGTCACATATTGTTGATCGAGCTTTTCCCGTCTCTCGGCATCCCGCTGGCGCTTTCTTTCTCTCACCTCCGCATCGGCCAAACATTCTTCTTCCGCCTTTTCCAGCGCTTCGCTCTCCACGAGAATGCCCTGGCGCTCATATTGCTTGCGCGTGCGGCTCCACTGCAAAACTTTGGCGTGGATTCGCGAGTATTTGGTGGCGCGCCTGGTGAGCGCCGCATCGCCGGAGGGCAAATACTCCAAATGATCAAGATCGGCGCAAGAAAGGCAGAGCGCGCCCCTTTCTTCAAGTGTGATGAAACGGCCATGCCACAGTTCTTCACCGCACTCAGCGCAAACGGAATCGCGCCGGATCATGAAGACCAGCAGATCTTTGGATTTGGGGGATTCTGGTTTCATACGAACTCACCTCTTTCAGCCTTTAAAGTTGAGGGGATTTACAAATGACACGATAAAAAATTTCAACTAATTTGTCAAACTTTTTCTGCGGAAATTTTCCGCGTTTCCCCCAAATTTCCCGCATAAAAGCCATCCGCAATTTTTCTAAATCGCGTGCAGCAAGTGCTTGTGACTGAGAGAGTTGGTGTTTGTACGAAACTGCTCGCCGCTGCTGGTATGTTCCTTGCATTTGTGAAAGTCGTGTAATGAAATTCAAATGGACAAGGAGGTGTAGATGACAAATTTTTCCAAATCAACTTTAAAGATTCTTTTTTTCTTGCTGGCGTCAATCTCAAGCCCTCTCTTGGCAGACGGCGTGATAAAAGGAATCGTTCTCGACCGCGCCACACGCCAACCGCTGCCGGGCGCCAATATTCGGGTTTTGGGAACGGCGTTAGGAACGGTAACAGGCGGCGATGGCCGCTTTGTTCTCTCGCCGATTCCGAGCGGCACGCATACGCTTGAAGCCTCGCTTATTGGCTATCAACCGCAGCGCCTCGAGAATAAATCGATCTCAGCAAGTGCTGCCCTCGAAGTGAGTTTCGAGCTAGCGGAAGCGCCGGTGCCATTGTCGGAAATCATCGTGACGCCCGGGCATTTTGCCATTATGCAAAACGAGCCGGCGGTGCGGCAAACTTTGACGCGCGAAGAGATCGGCACGATCCCGCATTTCGGCGAGGATATTTATCGCGCCGTGCAGCGGCTTCCTGGCATTTCGGTCAATGATTTTTCCGCCAAATTCAC
>JBOHQZ010001490.1:0-1459 GCA_050732275.1 bacterium | reverse complement strand
GCGGCCACTTTTTACGAGCAAATCGGCAACGCCCCGACGTTCAGAAAAGTAAAACAGAATCAATTTCATTATGCCTTGAGCGAAGACCTGGTCGGGCCGGAAAAAATTGCTTCCAACAAGCCGATTAAAAATTTGGACAAAAAGCCGTTGGGCCTGCTGCAGGAGAAATATCGCTTTCACAACGAATTCGAGCATCCCATCATTGAAGATCTCACCAAAACCATAACGCGCCAGGTCGACAACCGGCATCAAAGCGCGTATAGTCTCTATGCCAGCTCGACGACGTATGATTACAGCTCTGCTGCCGCCACCGCGCCTTCGCAAGCCATGACGGTCGGCAAGCTCAATTTCAAATGGGAGGCGTTGAGCGGACAGCCTTTGGAGAGCGGGCGCGTCAGCAGCGATCGCCAGCTTTACCTCACCGCCGTCACGCCGGCCTATTGGAAATACGAAGGCATGGAAAAGAAAAACATGCTGACACAAATCACGCAGGAGACGACGTACCTCACAGCGCTGCCGCCGTCGTTTGAATTGGATCCGAATTTGTTTCCGGTTCGGTTGGGTATGACGCGGATGCAATCGGCGCCATCGTCTCCGACTTCCGAACCAACCTCTCAACCTCAGGAGGCAAACCAGCCCAAAGCAATCATTCCCCAGGTTGAGATCGCGAGCCAACTGACGTCGGCGATCAAGCTGCCAATCTTCACGCTGAAGTTGTTTCCTCATCAAGAGGTGCTTTTCAGCAAAATTACAACCTGGTCGGGCAGTTGGCATGGCGGCGCGCTGGCCGGTTTTTATGATCGCGAACAGCCGTGGCGGCAGGATGATGTGTTCGTCTACAATAAACAGCGCGATCGGGAAGACGGTGTTTCTCATTTTGCGAATTTCAACCCGTGGACGAACACGAATATTGACAAAGACTATCCGGCTGTCACGCCGGCCTCGCCGTGGCAGATGACCGACAACACCACCTTGTATGACGTACACAGCCACTTGGTTGAGCAGAAGCGCCTCGACGGCACGCGCACGACATGGCTTTATGGTTACAGCCAGGCATTGCCGATCGGCATGGCAAAGAACGCCGCGCGCGGCGAAGTACAATACTTCAATTTTGAGGAAAGCGCTTCGTCTCTGATCACAAGTGACGAGCGCAAAACCGGTGAGAAATCGATGAAGGCGATTGAATTCCTATCGAGCAGCGCCGCCAGCGAGATCGAATTCTCTCTGAAGGAAAACACCGTCTATCGCGTTTCTTTCTGGGCAAAAAAAGGCACGGCAGCGCTCACCAGTCAGCCCATCCTGGGATTTTCAGGCCAGGGTCTACCGCCTCAAACGCACGTTGCCGGTGCGCTGCAAACAACCGGGCAATGGGAATACTTCGAAGGCACGATCACACCGGCGCAAGCCGGTCAAATCACCATGAGCGTGGGGGCCGGGACCGGCGCCGGCAGCGGCCAAT
>JBOHQZ010001489.1:0-1461 GCA_050732275.1 bacterium | reverse complement strand
TTACCTTTGATTTTTTCCACAACGCGCAGCGTAATGTAGGTATAAATTTCATGCCCATCGTCATCCCAATTGCTGGACATGGATACCACTTCGGCGACGGCAATGACCTCGGCCTTCTGCGTGCGTTGCGCCAACGTGTAAGGAACGGTTTCGCCGGCGTGGATTGAGGTAGCAATAGAAAGCATAATAGCAACAAGCCATATCATCACAAAGCGGGCAAAGCGCAACCCCAAAAGATTTTCCCCAACGGATAAATTAAGGCCAACTGATGAAAAAACATCCGTTGGTCTTAATGGATCCGTTGGAGATTTTTTTTGCTTTTGCTGCAAAGTTTTCATTATAGAAAATTTTTTAGGGCTCATCGGCTTAAAACTCCAATTTCAATGAATATTGATGGACTGATTCGAGAATCCCGAAATCTTGATAAGCATAATCGATGGCAAAAAGCTTTCCTCCCAGGTTAAAATTCATTCCGCTACCTAGAGTCAAACCCAGCGTGTTGGTATCGTAATTTCCGTAATAGCCGGCGCGCAAGGTGAGCAGGCGATTCCATTCATACTCCAAACCGTAATTCGTGCGCAGATTGTTGTCCAGCGGATCGTTGATAGCGACCGCGGCGGTCAGCCGGTTGCGTTCATTTTTAAAGTGCGGATTGAGGCCACCGAGCAAATCCAAACGCACGCCCATGCGAAAAATCAGAGGCAACTGCCAATCCAAAGTGCGCAGCCGGCTCGGCGTGGTGCGGTTGCCCTCGTTGCGCGTGTCGGTGTCAACGATCGCGTCAATATCCGGCCCATCCAGACGCATGCTGCTGCCGAAATTCGACAGGCTCATGCCGAGACGAATACCGAGAACGCCGGTGTCGAAAAGCGAGCCGATGTCGAACGCCAAGCCATTGGCGCTCTCGCGATAAATGCTTTCCCGCAAAAACTTGACCGTGGCGCCGAGCGTCAAACGGTCGGTCATCCAGCGCGCGTAGCTGGCGCCGATAGCGAGATTGCTGTACTCATAAAAGGTTCCGGTGCCGCGCGGCTGCTCGATGGTGGTGATTTCAATCGGATCGGTGCTCATGAAAATGGCGTGAAACCCCAGGCCGTTGGTTTCACCGAGCGGCAGCACCAAGCCGACGTAGTTGTGATTGAGGCCGGCGATATAATTTTTGTACGAGGCGCCGGCGGACTTGCGGGTCAGGCGCGCCACGCCAGCGGGGTTCCAATACATCGAAAAAATGTCGTCCGCCATGGCGACATACGCGCCGCCGAGGGCGACGCTACGGGCGCCGACGTCGATTTTCAAAAACTGCGCGCTGCCGGTGCCGACTTTGGAAAATTCCTGGGCTTCACAAAAAGAGGCGGCAAGCAAAAGAACAAGCAGAAAGCTTGATGATCGTTGCATGGAGGCCATAAAAATACTTTTCCAAAACACATGTCATGCTGGAAGCATCTTTTTCAACACAAGCAC
>JBOHQZ010001488.1:0-1461 GCA_050732275.1 bacterium | reverse complement strand
ACTTGGGCGGCAACTTCCAGCGGGCAAGTCGTGGTCATCGCCCACAAATCCGTGCCGATGGACACGATTAAAAAATCCGTCTTGCTGGATTTCTATGCGTGCGACATTAAGAAGTGGAGTGATGGGCAGCCCGTCATCGTTCTTGACCTGAAACTGCAGAATGGCATCAGGGCAGCATTTTACAGCTACCTGGGGAAAAGCTCATCGAGGATGAAATCCATTTGGTTAAAAAAATTGCTCTCTGGTGAAGGCGATCCGCCCGAGGCCATGAATTCCGAGGAAGAATTATTGAGCAAAGTCGCGGCCACGGCCGGCGCCATCGGTTTTGTCAGCAAAGCCAAAGCGCGTAAAGACGTAAAAATTCTCCTGGAAATAAATGCTGAAAAACAAAAAGCGCCTTGACTCATCATCAAGGCGCTTTTGTTTGATAAATCCAACTCAAATTTACTTTGCCACCAGCATCATCTTCGTCACCATAAAATTCCCCGCCTGCATGCGATAGTGGTAAACGCCTGACGGCACAAGGCGGCCGGCGTCGTCGCGGCCGTCCCACACGGCGGTGTAATAACCGGCGGGTTGTTGGCTGCTAACCAGCTTGCGCACTTCCTGGCCGAGCATGTTGTAAATCGTCAAGCTCACGGGCACGGCTTGCAGCAGCCGGTAGCTGATATTCGTCGCCGCGCTTACGGCGAGACGGGAGGTCGCTTCGCTCCAGAATGGATTCGGATAATTCTGTTCCAGCGCGAACGACGCCGGTGCCCCGGCAGCGGTTTCGCGCACGGCAGTGGTCAGCTCAATGCTACGGAAAACGCCGTTCCCAGCCGTTCCGGCAAAAAGATTTCCGCTCGGACTGATAGCCAGCGAGCGGACATTCCTGTTGGTCAAACCCGCATTGACCGGCGTCCAGTTTTCGCCGTTATCCGTGGAACGAAGAGCGCCGCTTTCGTAGGTGCCTGCAAAGATTTCTCCCTTGGCGTTGGCGGCGAGAGCCCACACATTGATGCTCGCCAAACCGTTATCGGCGCGCGTCCAGCTTTCGCCATTGTCGGCGGAGCGAAAGATCGCGCCAACGTCGGTTCCCGCAAAAATTCGTCCATTGGAATTAGCCGCAAGCGACAAAACTCTGGCATCCGGGTAACTGATAGAACCCGGCGTCCAGCTTTCACCGTTATCAGTGGAGCGGAAGACGGCGCCAGTCGCGCCCGCAAAAATATGTCCGCTCGAATTGATGGCGAGTGAGCGGATGTCCGTGCTCGTCAGTCCCGAATTGATAAGCGTCCAACTGTCGCCGTCGTCAGTGGAACGAAAAACCCCGCGCGCCGTTCCGGCAAAAACGTGCCGGTTGGAATTCACCGCCAGCGCTTGAATGGCAATGCTCGGCAAGCCGTTATTGAGCGGCGTCCAGCTCGCGCCCTTATCGGTCGAACGAAAGGCGCCGCGGCCGGCCCCGGCAAAAACATA
>JBOHQZ010001487.1:0-1462 GCA_050732275.1 bacterium | reverse complement strand
TTGCAGCCATCGCCGCGAGGTTTGCCGGCTCAGCCCGAGACCAAGTCCGGTCATCGCCGTGTAAGTTGCGTGGCCGGCCAAGCCCATCAACACGACGCGCAAGGTGAATTGAAAGGTCTGCATTTGTTGGCCGATGCCGAGGGCGGGATCATATTGAAAAAAATAGCTCGCATTTTCAGCCATCGCAAAGCCGATTCCTACCATCGCGCCGTAGGTAATGCCATCCAGCGCCTCGTCAAACTCGCCGGCAGCATACCGAAAAATTAAAAACAGAATAGCGCCCTTTGTCAATTCTTCAGTAAACGGCGCAACCGTGGCGAGTTTCACGCCAATAAGACGAGGCGCGATGCCATTGAGCAAACCGGCAAGCGCTGCGCTGACGACCGCACCCCAAAGCAAGCCCACCAACAGCATGTGCCAGGGCTCCTTCTCGTTGCGATCGATCCACGCCACGATCCAAGCGTACACAAATCCTGCCAGCGCCGCAGTGGACCATGCGGTCGCGAGACGTTTAGCTTGGTACGGATAGGGATTGAAAAAAAGTTGTACGGCTAAATCAGTAACGGTGATAAGCAAAGCGCCGGCGACGAAGCCTTGAATGCGATAGACGTTTTTCTCATGACCTGCATAGCGTCCGGCCGCGATGATTTGCCAGGTTGTTTTAAGCGATTGCTTGACTAGTGATTGGAAAGTTGAAGGCATGGTGTCGCAACCTTGAATGCCATTATTAAAAAATTCTCTTTTACTTTTAAAACCATCATTTTTGTAAAATTCATCTCGACCACCGCCCGACAAATCTTGAATAAAAAATTTACAATAGAAATTTTTGCGCCACAGAAATAGAAATCCCACGGAATTTAAAATTATTTCTGTGAGATTTCAGATTCAGTGGTCGCTTTGGGGGTCGGTGCCTTTTAAAGAGTTGGCTTTTGACATCAATTCCCGCGCACTTTGTAATTCGGCGCCTCGTGGGTGATGATGATATCATGCGGATGGCTCTCGTGCAAGCCGGCGGCGGTGACTTTGATGAAGCGGGCTTTCGCTTTCAATTCACCAATGCTCGCGGTGCCGACATAGCCCATGGCCGAGCGCAGCCCGCCGACGATCTGATAAACAATATCGGAAAGTTTGCCACGATATGGCACGCGGCCTTCGATGCCTTCCGGCACGAGTTTTTTCAGATTGGTTTCGCCTTCCTGAAAATAGCGGTCGCTGCTGCCTTGTTTCATCGCCGCGAGCGAGCCCATGGCGCGATAGACCTTGAAGCTGCGGCCTTCGAGATAACTCATCTCACCGGGGCTTTCTTCGGTGCCGGCGAACATGTTGCCCATCATCACCGTATCCGCGCCCGCGGCAATGGCCTTCGCCACATCGCCGGTTTGCTTGATGCCGCCGTCGGCAATGAGCGGGATGCCGTTTTTCTGGCAGGCTTTGGCGCATTCCATGATGGCCGTAATTTGCG
>JBOHQZ010001486.1:0-1466 GCA_050732275.1 bacterium | reverse complement strand
TTCTGACGCGATGAGACGCTGTCGAAAGAGCCATAGGATACTTCAAGCCCGAAGCCGGTGGCTTGGCGCCGGCATCTTGTTCCTCGTTTACGCCATTTTGCTCGCCGTCCATTCTCCGGCGCGCGCACAAAAATCTGGTGATACTAAAAAGGCGCAAGCGCTATACGAAAAAGCGTTGCAGAACAAGAGCGGCCCAGAGCGCGTGCATTTGTTAGAGCAGGCGGCGCAGTTTTTTGCCGAGGCGCAAAGCTCGACCGCTTCTCCGGAAATCGCGCGGCAGGTTGCCAATATTCACGGCGCCCTCGGTCGGGAATTTTATCAGCAAGCGCGCTGGCAAGCGGCAATTACGCATCTTGAAAAAGCGCTCGCCTTTGATTCCAGCCTATTGCCGGCCCGCGCCACGCTCGGCATGGCCTATTTTCAACAAGGCCAATATAGCGCGGCCATTCAGGCGTACGAAATTGTTTTGCGCGCCCAACCCAATGCACAACTTTATAACAATCTCGGCGCAGCGCATGAGGCAAAAAATGATCTGACCGCGGCAGTGGCAGCTTATTCGCGGGCTTTGGAGCTGGATAAGAGTTTGGGCCTGGCGCAAAAAAATCTGCAGCGCGCCCAGGCGAAGCTCTCCCGTATTGTTGCGCTCGAGGCTGCTTTTAACGATTCCGTCCGGTTGGCCGCAAAAGCGCACGACTCACTGGCGGCTGCGACAGCCAAATCACGCAAGAGCAATGCAAAAACGGCGAAGAACAACAAGGGCGGAGTCGCGCCTCAAAGCGCCAAACCTTCGGCTCTTGCCGTGCAGAACAAACGGGCAGTAAATCCGCCGCAGGACGAGGCAACTGAAACGAAAGCCGCAACGGCCAAGCGCAAAGACGCGCCTGGCTTGCCAACACCGAATCAAGCCGCGAAAGAATCCTCGACCATACCGGCGTCGAATTCACGACCTTCGCAACAATCTGTATCAACAACTCAACGCGCAACAGAATCGGTCGCTTCGAAGAAAGAGCCCTCACTCGCGGTGAAATCGAACAAACCGTTGCCGTTGGAAAACTCTGCGCGCGATAGCGCCGCCACGCAAAGCCAAAGCGCGTTGTCGCCAAAGGTGCTCCCTGCCTCTGAGACGCCAATTGCACATTCGTCTAAACCTTCCGCGGCGCTGAATCCGTCTTCTTCCGTGGCGGGGAAATCTCTGGAAGTTTCCAGCTCGCGCGCAGCAAAGCCGTCAACGAGTTGGGCAGGTCCAATAACTTTTGGCTTAAGCGCCTTGCTGTTCGCCGTTATCGTCGTCATCCAGCGGCATCGGCTCGGTCACGTCTGGCTGCAAGTGAAACCGGCACTCGCCGCTTCAACGGCGGTGGTCTCTCGCCAAGTACGTTTGTTGCCGGCGCGCATGCGAAACGAAGTGGTTGCCCGCTACGAGCGCGTCCGCCGAATAAAGCTTCTGCCTATCCCGAAGAATGGTG
>JBOHQZ010001485.1:0-1473 GCA_050732275.1 bacterium | reverse complement strand
GGCGCCGCCGAGCGCGATGAGACTGCCGAGCTTGCGCGCGAGTTGCTGCGGCAGCGCTTCGAAGCGGAGGCCAAAAAAGAAATCAAAAAGAGCACCGCGGTCACTGAAACCGGCGCTGCGCTTGGCCACAAACCCTGGCGCGAGATTGCGACGCCGCATCCGGATGTCGCCTCAGGACGTTATCCGGTGGCTGAGTTTGCGGCGGATCTGTTTCAAGTTATCACTGAACGCGCCGAGCCGGAGTATGCGAATCCCAAAGAATTCTTTCGCCGCACGTATCTCACCGAAGGCTTAACGCATTTGCTCGCTAACGCCTGGTTGCGTCTTTCCGGCCAAGGCGGCGACCCCGTGGTTGAGTTGCAAACCAACTTCGGCGGCGGCAAAACCCACTCAATGTTGTCATTGTATCACTTGTTCGGCGGCAAAATCGCGATGCGCGACGTGCCCGGCTTGGAGCAAGTGGTGGCAGAGATAAAACCGGCTCCGGAAAAATTGCCCGTTGCAAAATGTGCGGTATTGCCGTGCATCAAGTTTCCCGCTGCCAGCACATGGCGCAAGCCCGATGGTAGCGAAATCCATACGCTGTGGGGTGAAATTGCGTGGCAACTTGGGAAAGCTGAAGGTTACAAAATCGTTGCGGAGGAAGATCAACATGGCGTGAGCCCCGGCTCCGAAAAAATCACGCAATTGTTTGAGCGTTTCGGCCCGGCGCTGGTGTTAATTGACGAATGGGTCGCGTATGCACGGCAATTGATCGGCAAAGAGAATCTCACGGCGGGCACATTTGAAGCAAACATGACCTTTGCCCAAGCGCTGACCGAAGGCGCCAAAGCCGCGCGCAATGCGCTGGTGGTCGCAGCCATTCCCGAATCCGATATCGAAGTCGGCGGCGAGTCGGGCCGGATTGCGCTGGAGCGCATCCGCAATGTCTTTGGCCGATTGGAAGCGATATGGAAACCTGCCAGTGCCGCCGAGTCGTTTGAGATTGTGCGGCGCCGCTTGTTTGAGCCGATTTCGGATTTCGCCGGCCGCGATGCCGCATGCCGCGCTTTCAGCGAAATGTATCGCGCCAATCGCGGCGAATTCCCGAGCGAATGTCGCGAGGCGGATTATGAAGAAAGAATGAAATCCGCTTACCCGATCCATCCCGAACTCTTTGACCGGCTCTATCAAGACTGGTCAACCTTGGATCGTTTCCAGCGCACGCGTGGTGTGTTGCGGTTAATGGCGAAGGTCATTCACGAACTGTGGGAGCGCGAAGACAAATCGCTGCTGATCATGCCCGGCACTCTGCCGCTGGATAATTCGCCCGTGCGCACTGAAATCACCCGTTACTTGCCGGAAGGCTGGGCCGCGGTGATTGATAAAGACATTGACGGCGAGATGAGCGTGCCGCTCGCGCTCGACCGCGACAATCCCAATTTGGGTCGTTACTCTGCTTGTCGCCGTGTGGCGCGCACGGTGTTCATCGGC
>JBOHQZ010001484.1:0-1474 GCA_050732275.1 bacterium | reverse complement strand
CTTAAGGAGACTTCCGAATTGGCCCGGCATGCGCTTTGTATGACCTATATTGTTGTCTATGAAAAACCAATTACAAAATACTGGACGGCGAGGGGCATGGCTCTTTAGTTTAATGATCGCCATAATGGCGCCATCCGCACCGGCGCAGGATAGCCTCAAAATTTCGAAGCATCCTGATTTCTCGACTGCTAACAATGTCTTCACATTCAATGAAACGCTTTACGTGCAGGTGAAATCGCTGCGGATTGATTACACCGACCTCGACAAGAATGAGCTTCATCTCAAACCCGCTGGCATTGGCGATGAAGTGGGTGGCGTTTTCACTAATCATTTTGATGGCATTTATACTACGGCCATAGCGTTGTCGTCGCTCGCGCGTTCAGAGAGCAACTGGGAATTTCGGGTGGAGATCAAAGATCGCCAACATAACGGATTCAAAGCGCTCGTCAATCTCACCATTCAAAATGCGCCGCCGGCCATCATGGTCGAGCTTGAAGGGCGAATCGAAGCGCTGGCCCCTAACGCTTTAACGCTCTCCGGCCAAACGATTTTTGTGGATGCGGCGACGGCCATCAATGAATTTGGCCAGACGCCGAGGTTTGCGGACTTGCGTGTCAATTGGAAAGTTCATGCTCGCACCGAGCGGCGCGCTGACAACTTGCCGTGGGCGTTAATCATCGAGGTGCTCGATCGCGCCTCGACGAATGTTGTTGAAGTACCCGGTCGCCTGGCGAATCGGCAAGATTCGGTGATGATCGTGAATGACATCCGTTTTCACCTCTCTCCGCAAACGGATTTGCGGGGAAGGGATAACACGCTCATTGCTCTGGCCGATTTTCGCGCCGGCATGTTGGTACAAGCCAGCGGTACCACGCAAGTAAACGGTGAAGTCATTGCCAGCCGCATCAAGATAGAAGACGACAACTTCGTCGATCAGGAAATTGATTTCACCGGCATGGTTGAGGTCGTGTTGGCTCGCGCGCTATTGCCGGATTCGATCCGGGTTAATGGCGACCTATTCGAAGTCGATGGGCAAACCGAATTGCGCGGTTTCAAGGACGAGCCGGTCAAGTTAAGCGACTGGCGTCCCGGCGAAAGCGCCGAGATCAAGGCCAAAACGCGGCAGAGCCGGCTGCCATTGGCTCTGCGAATCAAGCGGCGAGAGCCTGGCGGTGAGATGCAGATTAAAGGAAGGATCGAGCGCTTGCAGGATTCCTCGCTCGTCGTGAGCGGCGTTGATTTTTTTCGCTCGGCCACCACGATCGTTCTCGACGACGAGAGCTTGCTGATTCCCTTCTCAGCGCTGCGGCCAGGGTTTGATGTCGAAGTCCGAGCCAATCGCCAAAGTAATGGCCGCCTCGTTGCGACGTTGATCAAAATAGAAGATAATAATGGTGAAATCGAGCTGGCGGGATTTATCGATGAAATAACGAGCACGAACATTGAGGTTGCCGGTTCTCTTTTTACTGTCAAT
>JBOHQZ010001483.1:0-1477 GCA_050732275.1 bacterium | reverse complement strand
AAAAGGACGGCGGCGGAGGTGAAATAGAGCGCCGCGGCCGGCGAAAAATCCAAATGCGCGTGTTTTCCAACGATGCCTTTGAAATACGCCGATAGCAAGCGCGGTATCGTCTGCCACATGAGACTGAGTTGTTTTGCCAACAACAAAACAATGGTTAGGTTGGCCGCATACATGGCAACACAAACCGGACAAAGTATCTTCAGCTTGAAAGCCATCTGATAGGCTTTATAAAAAACACAAAGCAATCCTGCCAGGCTGAAGATGAATGCCGCGATCGCTGCCGGCCGGCCTTGCTCGCGCTGGTGTGCGGCATACGCGACGGTGGCGCCGATCCACACATAAAACAAAAATCCCCACCACGCGACCGGAACGCCGGCCATGAGCGCGTCGCTCGAGGCTTGCGCCGCCTCACAATTGATCCACGCATTGATCGTACAAGGACCTGGGTTCTCGACACCGAGTTGCTGAATCTGAATGGTTTGGCGCGTGGCAAAAAGGGCCAAACCGGCGCCGAGGATGCAGGTGATGACGACTAACCACAGCAAGCTTTGCGGGGTGCGCCTCTGCACGTTTCTGAAAAGGGCGATCATTTTGCGATTCTTCTGCATGAGTTGCTCTCTACTCCAATTCGATGGGCGATTTGATGTCCGCATCTATTTAGGAGGAGGCGAAACGATCGCCGTGGCCACGTAAACATCACCCATTGCATTTCCCGTCTGCGTGCTTTTGACAAAACGAATCAAATCAAAAGCACCGTCGCCGTTGAAATCTGCCGCCAAGGGCACTTGCTCGCCCGTGCAGAATCCTTTATAAATGTTTTCCCCTTTGCCAAAAATATTTGCTTCCAGGCAGAGTGCGTTGGGCGGAAGGTTCTTTCCGGGGCAACGAGGTTTGTCGTACGTTTGTGTGGCTGGTGCCATCCAAACGTTGCCACTGGCGCGGTCAAAACACAGAAGAGGTTGTCCAGACGTCTGAAAAGCGGGTTTTATGCTTCTGGAGCGCGGAACCACCGGCACTTCGTCTTTTTGGCAAAACCAATCGTTCCATTTATCAGCGGTTCCCACAAATTTGCCGCCGTCAGACAAGGCGACATAAACGTCGGCGGTGCTGCCGCGTGTAAAGGTGGCAATATCATCTTTGCCATCGCCGTTAAAATCTCCAGCGAGCGGGATTTCATTGCCGAAACAAAATTGATCGTGCCACTTCATTGCCGTGCCTACGAACGCGTTCGCGCCATTCGACAAGGCTACGTAAACATCGGCAGAATTGCCGCGGGTAAAAGTCGCGATATCGTCCTTGCCATCGCCGTTAAAGTCGCCCACCAGCGGTATTTCACTGCCCAAGCAGAATTGATCGTGCCACTTTACCGTCGTGCCCACGAACGCGTTCGCGGCATTCGACAAGGCCACGTAAACATCCTTTGAAGTCCCGCGTGTGAAGGTCACAATATCATCCCGGCCGTCCCCGTTAAAGTCGC
>JBOHQZ010001482.1:0-1490 GCA_050732275.1 bacterium | reverse complement strand
GGATTATTGAATGCGAGTTCATTTTCTCCGGTTTTTGGAAGCCGCTCTCGCCGCTGATGAAAGGCATGATCAAGAAACGGACGGAGAAAGATATCAATCAGTTCAAGAAGCTGGCGGAAAGCGAGGAGGCGGTTATGGCCAATTAATTAGTGACAAAATGATTAAATGACAAAATGATTGTTTCAAAAATGTTGAATCATTTTGTCACCAAATTATTTTGTCTAATGCTTTTCATCTGTTGTGTTGTTTCTATCCGATGGGAAATTGTTATTGTCATTGAGCCGGTTTGGTTGCGGCTCGCCCGCGTTAGAACCGTGGCATTGGAACATAGTTTGCGCCTCGAAAAATGGATCTTCAAAACGTTCTCAAAGCGAGCAAAGACTTTTATAAGTCCCATCAGCTCGAAGCTTGGGCCAAAGCTTTGCCAAACTCGATAAAATTGAATAAAGAAGCAGAATCTGCGATCGCGCGCGCCGAAGAGCTTGGTTTGGAACAGGCGATGGCCTTTCCGGATTTCAAAACGCAAATGGCGGCGATTGCCACGGTGATTGCAGAAACGGCGATGCAGCCGGTGCCTGGCATTCCCGCCAACCCGAAGTTTGCAAAAGTTTATATCTCGGATGATTGGGCCAAAGAGCCGTCGGGCCGCGTTTATCAAGCGCGCCGCGGGCTTGACTTGCGGGAAAAAGGGCCGTATCTGCTCTTCTATAATTTGCAAAATATCCCGAAGCAAACGGTGGGAAAAAAGGGCGATCAAATCGCCAAGCTGTTCACGAGCGAGGGGTGGAGCGGCTTTACTGCGCCGGAGCTGTTGATCGCGCAGCGTTTCTGGCGCGAGAGCGCGGCGGCGAAAGGGATTGACGCCAAATCCAAAGATCTGGGCAAATTTTATTGGGTGTGGGTGGTGGATTCCGGCGACAAGCAAAATTGCAGCGCGGCATTCTATGGCCTGCAAGGCGTGGGCATGTACGGCTGCAAAATCGGCAGCGCCAACAAACAGCGCGGCGCGAATGTGACGGTGGTTGTGCCGTTGTGAAATCAATCGCAGCATTATTTTAAAAACACAAAATTCTCGAAAGGAGGAAGGTATGGGTCGTAAAATTCTGGCAGTAGTTGCGGGCGTTATCTTGGCTGGCATCGTTACCTTTGCGGTTCAGAAGATCGGGCATCAGGTTTATCCGCCGCCCGAAAATCTGGACATGAAAAATATAGAGGCCATGAAAGCTTACGTCGCCGCTCTTCCCATGGGCGCATTGCTTTTCGTGCTTTTGTCTTATGTTGTGGGCAGCTTTGCCGGCGGCTGGCTGGCGGCAACGATTGCGCGCACTTCGCAAATTCATCTCCCGCTCACCGTCGGCGGCATACAATTGCTCTTCGGCATCATGAACCTTGTCACCATTCCACATCCAATGTGGTTCGCAATCGCTTCTATCATCATATTTTTACCGGCGGCCTATTTCGGCGGCAAGCTGGGAGTCAAGCCGGCGTGA
>JBOHQZ010001481.1:0-1491 GCA_050732275.1 bacterium | reverse complement strand
TCATTGCGCTTTTCTTGCTCGGAACTTTGGCCTCGGCGCTGTTTCCCGGTTTTCTTCTTTCCTCATTTGAAACGATTGCGGTTTTGAAGGGCAAGCTCGCGCGCTCGGCCCGCGGGCATTTGATGCGGCGCAGCCTGGTGGTTTTTCAATTCGTCATGTCCTTCGTTTTGATCGCGGGAACTTATGCCGTCTATTCGCAAATCGATTTTATGCTGCATAAAAACCTCGGCATGAATATCAACCAGACGCTGGTGGTCAACGGACCCCGCTTGACGCCTTGGGATTCCACTTATTATGACAACCTCAACAGCTTCAAAGCCGAATTGCGGCGTTATCCGGCGATCAGCCACGTCACCACCTCGCAGCGCATGCTTGGCAACCGCACCGGACGGATCTTCGACGTGCAACGCCGTGGCGGTGATCCGGCGCAGCGTTACACCACCAGCGAAATCGGCGTCGATTATCAATTCTTCGAAACGTTCGACATGCCCATTTTAGCCGGCAGAGGATTCGACCGTTCCGATCACAAATTTGATTTCAGGGCCATTAAAGCCGTGGTCATCAATGCCACCGCCGCCAGGCTCCTGGGCTTCAACAAACCGGAGGAAGCGCTGCAACAAGGTTTGCGTTATTGGGGCAAAGATGATTGGGAGATCGTGGGCGTGGTCGCCGATCATCATCAGCAATCGTTGCACGTGCCGGTCGAGCCGATTATTTTCATGCCGACTTATTCGACCGGCAACAGTTTCTTCATCAAAGTCAAGCCGCAAAACCTCGCGGAAACCATTGCCACGGTGAAAAGCAAGTATCTGGAATTTTATCCCGGCAACACGTTCAATCATTTCTTTTTGGATGATCGTTTCAGCGCGCAATATCAAACCGATCGCCGCTTTGGCGCCGCCTTCGGCCTTTTTGCCTTTCTGGGCGTATTGCTGGCCTGTCTCGGATTATTCGGATTGTCTTTTTTTACCACCGCTCAACGCACCAAAGAAATCGGCGTGCGCAAAGTTCTCGGCGCTTCGATCGGCAGCATTTTGAGCCTGCTCTCCAAGGATTACTCCAAGCTCGTTCTGCTGGCCGCATTGCTGGCGGCGCCGTTGACCTATTTCGCCGTGAACCGCTGGCTGGCCGGATATGCCTATCGCATCGAAGTCGGCTGGCCGATGTTCGTCATCCCGGCAATCATCGTTTTGGCCATCGCCTTGTTGACGATAAGTTACCGGTGCATCAAGGCCGCGCTGGCGAATCCGGTGGAAGCGCTGCGGTACGAGTAATAAAACGTAAAACGTAATTCGTGAAACATAATGCGTAAATTAAGCCTTACGTTTTACGCATTACGTTGGCTTATACAACTCAGAGAAAATTCAAAATGTTTTTCTCGGCGACACTCGGCGGCTTTGGCTGCGCCCGTAGGGTGAATCTCGGAGAAAAATGCTTTTCCGCCGAGCGGCACCGAAAACACCGAGTTTCGCCGAAGTTTATTTATAATTC
>JBOHQZ010001480.1:0-1491 GCA_050732275.1 bacterium | reverse complement strand
AACCCCATAAAAGCCGCATAAATATTGAGCGAAATGAAACTCATCAAAAAAATCTTTGCTTTTTTTGCACTGATTTGACTATAAAGGGACTAAGCTATCCGAATTTCAATTCGATTTATTTACTGGCAATGGTGAGGAAGAATGAATAGCAGCACAATAGTCATTCTGTCGATTTGTGTTTTCAGCGCCTCGCTCACCGCCCAGCCAAAAGACAAAGCCACCCTCGTCAATCCTTTCATCGGCACGGGCGGGCATGGGCATACTTTTCCCGGCGTGAGCGCGCCGTTTGGCATGGTGCAGTTGAGTCCGGATACACGTGTGCAAGGGTGGGATGCTTGCTCGGGTTATTATTATGCCGACAGCACGATCATCGGATTCAGCCACACGCATTTGAGCGGCACGGGCGCGATTGATTACGGCGATATTCTGCTCATGCCGGCGGTGGGCCAATTGCAAGTCGAGCCGGGTGAAGAAGTGCATCCGGAAACCGGTTATCGTTCGCGTTTTCGACACGAGACCGAGATGGCGTGGGCTGGATTTTACAGTGTTGTGTTAGATGATGGCGGCATTGCGGTTGAATTGACAGCGACGAAACGCGCCGGTTTTCATAAGTACGTTTTCCCCCAAGCCGAGGAAGCGAATGTCATTCTCGATCTGCTGCACGGATTGGGGCCGGATCGCGTGCTCGACGCTCAGATCGAAATCACCAGCAATAACGAGATTGCGGGCTTGCGCCGCTCACAAGGGTGGGCGGAGGACCAACGCGTGTATTTCGTCGCACAATTTTCCAAGCCATTTTCTGCTTTCGGCATTGTCGAAGACGGCCAAATCGTGCCGGGCAAAAAGCAAAGCGTGAAAAAGAATTTAAAAGTCTTCATCAAATATTCCACCAAAACTCGAGAAGAAATTTTGGTCAAAGTCGGGCTGTCTGCTGTAAGCGTGGAGGGCGCGCGCAAAAATCTGCAAGCTGAGATTCCGGATTGGAATTTTCAGCGTGTGAAAGAACAGGCAGAAGCAGATTGGAACAATGCGCTCGGCAAGATCGAAATTGAAGGCGGGGCACCGGATCAGCAGATCGTGTTCTATACCGCGCTTTATCATTCGCTGCTGGCGCCGAATTTGTTCATGGATGTCGATGGCCAATATCGCGGTATGGATCGCCAAGTGCATACGGCGAAAGATTTTGAGATTTATACCGTGTTCTCGTTGTGGGATACCTTCCGCGCGACGCACCCGCTCTTCACGATTATTGAACGGGAGCGAACGGTTGATTTCATTAAAACTTTTTTGGCGCAATACGAGCAGGGCGGCTTGCTGCCGGTGTGGGAGCTGGCGGGCAACGAGACCGGCACGATGATCGGTTACCACGCTGTACCGGTGATCGCGGATGCATACATGAAAGGGATTCGCGATTTTGATGCGACCAAAGCGCTGCAAGCCATGAAACGCAGCGCCGAGCACGATCATCTCGGTTTGAAATACTATAAGGAT
>JBOHQZ010001479.1:0-1492 GCA_050732275.1 bacterium | reverse complement strand
TGTGTGTTTTGCCACGGTGAAGACGGCGCCGGCGTGGCCGCAGGTACGCCGGATTGGATCGATCCGGAATGGCAAAAGAGCCGCACCGACGAGGAATTGATCGCGACCATCACCAACGGCAAGGACAATCGCATGCCGAAATTCGGCGGCACGTTGACGGAAGCTGAAATCCGCGCCGCGGTCAAATTCGTTCGCGGCTTTGAAGGCAGTGAATGAAGTCAAAACTGTAACTATTCAGCTTTTGACTCCGGTTGACGGAGTTAGTGCACCAAGTAACTTTTTCATGTCATCGTGGAACGATCTTTTTAAGTGTCAAGCACAGTGCTTGTTTTAAAAAAGATGCTTCCAGCATGACATGTTACTTGGAAGCCGTCGTTGCTTATCGCAGAAAAAAAATAAGGCAAAATAATTTAACGGCAAAATGATTGACTGGGAAAACAATGTTAGTTTTCCCGTAGATTTTAAGTATTTTGTCATAAAATAATTTTGCTTTCAGAAGCTGAATAGGTACTCAAATTATCCACAAGCCCCTGATTGTCGGTATTTTATATCTGAGGTGAATACTGCGGTTTGCCCGCACGGTTCGTCTCTTGATAAAATACCAACAGGGTGACAGGCTACGCCTGAGCAGCAAAGCCCAAGATGTTAGGCAGCCAAAGTAGCGTGGTTTGTCTCAAAAAGTTTGTGGATAGTTATGTACCGGAACTTCGTGCTGTTGTCGTTATTCGTGTTGACGTTCACTGGCAAAGCGTGGGCGCAACCCGGTTACTATCGGGTTACGGCGCAACCAGGCGGCATCAAAGTTTATATTAATGAGGCGCGGGCGGATACCGCGGGCATGCTCAGTCCCGGAACTTATGAGCTGCGCATTGAAAAGGAAGGTTATGAGGGCACCACGCGAAATATTCGTATTGAGAGCGACCGGGTGACGGAAATTCGCGTCCGCTTGATGCCGGTGCGAATGCGAATTCGTTCTTTTCCTAAAAGATACGATTTTCGACTGCGCCGCAGCACCGCCTCTTTGATCTTGAGCAGCAATCCGCCGGGCTTGCCGATTGCGCTGAATAACGACGAAAAGGGCACGACGCCATTGCGCCTCGACGATGTGCCCACCGGCCCGTACCGCGTGAAGATCGGCGCCGTGAGTGATAGCATCACGTTGCGGCAGGATGATCTGCGGCGCTTGCGTTTGGAAAAAGGCCGCATCAATGAAGTGACTAAAGCGATTTTTGATTCGAACTACGAGCGCGTGCGTCTGCGTACGCTGACCGTGTTTATGGAAGACAATGAGGCGCGCGCCCAGGATTGCTCGCTGTTTCGCGAACGACGCGGCAGCAGCGTTTTTCGCCTGGCAAATTCAAACATGTTTTTAGTGGCGCGCATGATTTTCCAGAATACGGGCGACGCCACGATTTCCGTGCCGCTACGTTTTTCCATTTACCAGGGTTCGAATTTGCTCTCGCGCGCCAGTCATACCGTCAATATCACACCG
>JBOHQZ010001478.1:0-1494 GCA_050732275.1 bacterium | reverse complement strand
AAAACGTTGAGCCGCAACGATGATTTCGACGAGGTGCGTGACGCTTTGAAGCGTTTGTTCCTCGCCCAGAAAAAGCTCGACGCCGCTATCGTGCTGCTGGAAGATAATGTTGGGCAAGATTCGACCGACGCCGGCGTGCAAAAAGATTTGTACACGCTTTATTTGCAGCAGGGCGACACCCTCGCCGCCAACAAAAAATTGGATCTTGTGATTTTGGCGCTCGCCAAGCGCTTTGCCGAGGATTCGACGGATGTGAGCTTGCTGGTCGAAATGAGTGATTTGTACGAGCAGAAAGGCGAAAAGGAAAAAGCCAGGCAAGCACTCGATCAAGCGATTGCCGGGTTGCAGCGCCGGACGGCAAATGACTCGACCGGCGTGGAGAAGTGGCTGCAATTGGCCGAGCTTTACAAACAGCGCGGCGACACAACGCAAGCGGAGAAAATGTTCAAGCGCGCGGTGCAAATCGCGCCGCAGGATTATCGAGCCTTCTTCGCACTCGGCGACTGGCATTTCGAGCAAAACCGATTGGACTCGGCGATGGTTTATCTTGAAAAAGCCAGCAAGCTGAATGGCCGGGATCCGCGAGTTTGGTACCAACTTGGGCTAGCGCATTTTCGGCGCAATCAGCTCGAGCAAGCGCGCCAAAGTTTTGAACGCGCTCACGAGATCGCGCCGCAGGAACCGAATATCAACTTCTTTCTCGGCGTGGTGTTGAGCCAAACGCGCCAGCACGAACGCGCCGTGCCGTACCTCACTGCCGCGTTGAGCGCCGATCCCGATAACACGGCTATTTTGGGAACGCTGGCTTCCACGCTCGACGAGCTGGGCCGGCACAGCGAGGCGGATTCAATGTATGCCAAAGCCTTGCGCCTCGCGCCGGATGATGCGACGCTGCTCAACAATTACAGCTACAGCCTTTCCGAGCGCGGCATTCGCCTCGAAGAAGCGATTGCCATGGTCAAACGGGCGCTGGAAAAAGAACCAAAGAATGGCGCGTTTCTCGACACCGTCGGCTGGATTTATTACCAGATGGGCAACTACGAAATGGCGCTGCAGTACATTTTGCAGGCGATCGAGACGCGCGATTCTTCGGCGGAGGTGTTCGAGCATCTTGGTGACGTTTACCAGAAGCTGGGGCAAATGGAAAACGCGCAAAAGTATTGGCAGAAGGCCTATGAATTGGACGGCTCGCGCGCCAGCCTGCAGCAGAAATTGGGGGCAACTCGCTGACTTGATGGACGCACGCGGAAAACAACGCACGGACTTGATGGACAGTCACGGAAGAAGGCGTTTGTCGATTGGCATTGGGGGAATGCTTTTGCTGCTCCTGGCTGGTTGTGCCGGCCGTGCGCCGAAATTGAATCGCGAGTGGCAGCCGGCCGAGTTGTATTGGCGGGTGGCGGAGAATTATCGCCGCTTGCAAACTTTTAAGGGCAACGGTCCGCTGACCATTGAGTCGCCGCAAATCCGGTTCAATACCTCCGCACAAATTCT
>JBOHQZ010001477.1:0-1497 GCA_050732275.1 bacterium | reverse complement strand
TTCTGACGCCGACTTCTTTGGTGCGGTTGAGGGCGCGGGCCGTCGCCAGGTTCATGAAATTGAAGCAGGCGATGAGCAAGATGAACGCCGCCACGCCCGAAAACGCGTAGACGTAAGTGATGTCGCCGTTGGCGCTGTCGCCGCGCAAGCCTTGAGTGAAATGAATATCCGCCAGCGGCTGCAGAGTAAACGTTGTGGTTCTTGACTTGTTGCCCGATTTCTCTTCGACGAAAGCCGTCATCCGGCGCTCGAAATCTTTGTGATCAATCGGGCGCGGAATCCACAGATAGGTGGAATAATTCCACGACGAGTAATTTTCCAGCACGTGCTCGGCAGCGCCGTACTCCGCCATGAAATTTTTCAAAGTGACAAACGAGGCGAGATAAGAAAATTGCAAGTGCGAATTGGCCGGAATGTCCTTGAACACGCCGGTGACGATAAAATCGTGCTTGTCGTCGAAGCGAATGATTTTGCCCAGCGGCTCTTCATCGGCAAAAGCGCTTTTGGCAATGCTTTCACTGATCACCATCGCAAACGGGGCTTGCAATGCAGTTTGCGGATTACCTTTGATCAGCTCGAAAGAAAATATTTCGAGAAAGGCTTGATCGGCGAGAGCGAGACGCTCGCGCGGCAAGACGCGCTCACCGTGACGCATCAGCGCCTCACCATCCCAGGAGGTGTAGCGCGCCGCGGTTTTGATCTCGGAAAATTGCGCCGCCACGTCCGGCGCCAAGCCCGTTGGCGTCCACACCTGTGCCATTTCCACGCCGTTGTTCATCCAGCGCGGAATGACGCGATAAATTTGGTTTTTGTTGGCGTGAAAATCCTCGTAGCTCAGCTCGAAGCGCACGTAGAGCATGATCAAAAAACAACACGCCATGCCGACGGCCAATCCCAGTATGTTGATGAAAGAATAGCCTTTGTATTTGCGCAAATTGCGCAGCGCGACTTTGAGGTAGTTTTGGAACATGCTGGTCTCCAGTTATCAGTGATCAGTTTTCAGTGATCAGTAATCAGTCCTTGTCATTAAGTTAAGCAAAGAGCTTATTGCTTTTGCGCCCCAAAGGGACAATCGACAATAGCCCAACAATTTATTGTTGGGAAATATCCGATCATTGCTCACTAGTCCCGGAAGGGACGAATGAGGACGCGGTGATCGTGATATTTTAAACGGTTCTATTCAATCGTCCTTGCGGGACTTGGAAACGCTGTTGTTTCAAATTTCCCAGAGATAAAATCTCTGGGCTATTCTCACGCTGTCCCTACGGGACGGGATCATTGCCTGCTAACTTAATGACATGAAGTGATCAGTAATCAGTGTCACTGAACACTGATCACTGATTACTTTTTTACTCGTAGCGAAGCGCCTCAACCGGATTCGCCAGCGCGGCTTTTAACATTTGAAAGCTCACGGTGATCAATGCAATCAGCAGCGCCGCGAAGGCGGAAAGCAAAAACATGGGCAAGCCCATTGAAACGCGATAGGCGAAACCTTGT
>JBOHQZ010001476.1:0-1498 GCA_050732275.1 bacterium | reverse complement strand
AAAGACAATCCGTTTTCATACGGCAGGGCGCAAACCACGCGAGACGGCACGTATCGCCTCGAGGGATTGAAAACCGGCAAATACTTCGTGCAGGTTTGGGCCGAGGGCTATATCAGCGAGTTTTATGACGACGCGCGAACGCCGGACAAGGCGACGCTGGTGGCAGTAAATGAACCGAATGAAACCACGAATATCGATTTCGTGCTCGGCGTTGGCGGCGCGATCACCGGCAAAGTCACGGACAAGGCCGGCAGCCCGCTCGTTGGCGCGATCGTGCAAAGCTACTACGCCGGCGCCGATTCTTTATACAACGGCTTCGGCATGGCATTAGCAGAAAAAGACGGCACCTATAAAATCACCGGGCTCGCTGCGGGCAGCTACATCGTCTTCGCCGAAGCCCGGACGCAATGGAGCTACGCCCAACAGTGGTTTAAAAACGTCAGCACCCCGGATTCGGCGACGACCATCGACGTGCAAGAAGAGCAGGTCGTCACGGACATCGATTTCATCCTTGACCTGCCAAAAGTCACCGGCTCGATCAACGGCGTCGTTTTGAATTCGAAGGGTGAGCCTCTCGCGGATGTGATCGTCCAAGCTTACAATGCCACGAGCCGCTCCGATTCGTTAAAGCCCGAACCGATATTTTGGGGATATGCCACCACGGATGCTTTCGGACGCTATCGCATCGATTTGCTTCCCGGCGATTATTTCGTGATGGCGAGCGCTTACGACGGCTGGCAATCCGTCGTGCGATGGTATCCGAATGTATCGACGCAAGATAGCGCCAAAACCGTGGCAGTGCAACTGAATGTCGATCTCGCGAGCATTGATTTCGTACTGCCGATCGTCACGAGCAGCAGCGCCATCAGCGGCCGGGTCACTGCTGATGATGGACGCGCGCTGGTTGGCGCTTTTATCGAGGTGATGCCGGCAACGAATGCACCGGATTCGGTTTGGAAAGTTTGGGCTTATAGCCATACGGATAGCACAGGCCGCTACACCGTTGCCAAGCTGCCGCCGGGCAAATACTTCGTGCATGCGCAATATTGGGAGGATAATCGCTTTGGCGAGCAGTGGTATTTGAATGCTGCCAGCCGCGAGCAAGCCACGCCGGTCGCGCTCGACGATGCGCAAAAAATTGACAACATCGATTTCACCCTCAAGCTGCGGTCGGTATACGGCGGCATTTACGGACGCGTCAGCGCGGATAGCGATGGCTCACCGATCGCGCGCGCCTACGTCGAAATCTCCCCGCTGAAACGGGATTATTACCGCGGTGCGCCGATTGGTTTTTGGAATTGGCACGCGACGACGAACGAACGCGGCGAATATCGTCTCGACTTGCTGCCCGAGGGAGAATATCTCGTTTCGGTTTATGCCAACGGCGCGTTTGAATATTTTGAGAACGCCGTAGTGGCGGAGCAGGCGAAGCCGATCAAAGTACCTGGCGGCGATTCGGTGCAAGTGAATTTTGGCCTCACCCCGCGTCACGAAGGTG
>JBOHQZ010001475.1:0-1498 GCA_050732275.1 bacterium | reverse complement strand
GGCGAGGGCAGATTCAGTCAGCAGCTTCGCGGACAAAATACCCGTTGCTAGGTTTTCTGGTGCTCATCCGCTAATACTTTGATTTCAAATCGGCTCAAATTTGGCCGTCAGTAGTTCTCTGAAAGTCCATATGTGGTCAGTCAAGCCGGCTGCCATACCAGGTGTCCGTGGTTGCCACTTGCGTTGAAACAAGCCAACCTCTGGCTCTTCGGACGCCGGTAATGACCGCCGAAGACTCTGATGTGGACGTCCAAAATTATAGAACGCTTGAAAGAAGGTTACGCGTCGCCGCAGTTGCTCGCGGTCCTTACAGAACCCCAAACACTTCCGCGTTAAGGGAGCTAAAGCATGCCGCAAAGTCAGGTTGAAACGTTCAATCAAACTGGTGCTGATCTTCAGCCCCAGAGCGGCCAGTCGCGCCGCGCCGCAACAGATGCGCTCGGCGAGCGACTTCAGGCGGCCTTGCTTTTTCTGCTTGACCAATTGCGCGTAGACCAATTCCGGGTGCGGTTCGACGACCGGGTTCCGAGGCCGCCCACGTTTGCCCGTGCGGGCAAACTCCCTGATTTGATGGTAGACCGCGATCAACGCTGGCAAGTAGCTGCTGAAACCATCACTGAAAAAACAGGGCACTCCACAGACGACCGCGGCTGTCATCTGAATCAATCGCAACGCGCTCCGGAAGGTGCGTGGGCCGACATAAGTGGCCGGCAGCAAACGGAACTCCGGCGCAAAGCTGACCCACACCCATTGCCGTCCATCAGTGCTCTCGTCTGTGCTCTCACCGTCTTCGGCCGCCTCCTGAGCGTGCTTGCGCAGAATGAAGGCCCACAACTCATCGAGTTGCACTTGGGTGACCCGGACTTCACGCAGCAAGTGCTGATTGATCTCGGCAGCCTTCTCCGCCGCTCGCCGCAGCCACTCCAGGATGGTCTCTTCTGTCATGCCGAGCGCGAAGCTGATGCTGGTCAATTCAACTTTGCACAACAGGAGCTTGAGCACGACGATGACTTTCTCTTCAGTCGTCCGCAGGTCAAAAAAGACCGTTTGGCGCGTCTCGGAGAATTGCTCGTCGCAGAGTTTGCAGTGAAAGATGCGCCGCTGGCCGCTTTGGGTCTGGTAAGTCGAAATCGCTCTGACATTGCCACGGTTCATCAGTCTATAATGCGTACAAGCCGGGTTGGGGCATGGTTGGCTCCAATCTTTGGCTTTTCTCAAGGGTCTGTCCTCCGCTTGGTTTGGTCTCGCAACCATAACTGTAGCGGGAATGCAGGCCCTTTTCTATTTCAAAGTATTAGCGGATGAGCACCAAAATCTTTGCCTGACTGCTTAAGGAGAATCGGCATGATCGCAACAGAGAATGAAGTTCTGCATGCTCAGCTCAGAGGGTTCTTTTCAGAGAGGCTGTCCGTGGAAGTCTCTTCCGTGGATGCGGATCTGGTACAGACCGGAATTTTAGACTCGCTGGCGTTGGTTGAGCTATTTGCGTACATCGAAA
>JBOHQZ010001474.1:0-1500 GCA_050732275.1 bacterium | reverse complement strand
GCTCGCGTTCTCCGCGCCAAGTTTAGGCTGGGTTTGTTCGAGAATCCTTATGTTGACCCGCAAGTAGCGGTCAAGAATAACGACACGCCGGATCATCGCGCTTTGGCTCTGCAAGCGGCGCGCGAAGCCATTGTGCTGTTGAAGAACGAAAATAATTTTCTGCCGCTGAAAAAAGATATCAAATCCATTGCCGTAATCGGCCCCAATGCCGATGCCAACCGCCTCGGCGGTTACAGCGGCTTCGGGATGAAAATCGTCACCACGCTCGAAGGCATCAAAAATAAAGTTTCGCCGGCAACGAAAGTCTTTTATGCGAAAGGCTGCGATCTCGGCGAGACGGCGCTGCCGCCGATTCCGGCGGAGAACCTTTATCCTCCTGATGCGAAAAAAGGCGAGCACGGCTTGCGCGGTGAATATTTCAGCAACATGAATCTGTCAGGGCAACCCGCGCTTGTGCGCCTCGACAAGCAAATCAATTTTGATTTGGGCGGCGGCCCGCCGGATTCAACCATAGCGCCGGATCGTTTCTCGGTGCGATGGACGGGGACGTTGATTCCAACGGTGACGAAGATTTATAAAATGAGCATCACAACGGATGACGGCGTCCGTCTTTATTTTGATGGGAAGCTAATCGTCGATAGCTGGGTTGATCGTGCCCCGACGACCGACTATTTCACCATGAAGCTTGAGACGGGGCGGCGATACGATCTTCGCATCGAGTTCTATGAAAACGGCGGCGGCGCGTTTGCCAGTTTGGGATGGAATCTCGACACGGGTGTCGATAAAGAAGTGGCTGATGCGGTTGCTATCGCCAAAAACGCGGATACCGCGATCATCGTAGCCGGCATCATCGAAGGCGAAGGCCGAGATCGCGCTGATTTGAATCTGCCTGGATTGCAGGAAGATTTGATCAAAGCCGTGACCGCGACCGGTGTTCCCACCGTGGTTGTACTAATGGCCGGCAGCGCAGTGACGATGAAAAATTGGATCGACAGCGTACCGGCAATCGTTGAAGCGTGGTATGCCGGAGAAGAGGGTGGCAATGCCATCGCTGACGCGCTCTTTGGTGATTACAATCCAGGCGGAAAACTGCCGATCACTTTTCCGCTGAGTGTCGGGCAAGTGCCGCTGTATTACAATGTCAAACCATCTGGGCGCGGTTATGATTATGTGAGCCTCAGCGGCAAGCCGCAATTTTCGTTCGGACATGGCTTGAGTTACACGCAATTTGAATACACCAACTTGCAAATTACACCGAAGCAAATCAGTCCGACGCAAAGCGCGCAAATTAGTGTTGACGTGCAAAATATCGGCGCCCGCGCCGGCGATGAAGTGGTGCAATTATATTTGCGCGACGTGGTAGCCAGTGTTGCCAGGCCGCTGAAGGAGCTAAAAGGGTTCAAGCGAATAACGCTCGAGCCGCAAGAGAAGAAAACTCTCACGTTCGTATTGACGCCAGAGCAGTTGTCGTTTTTGGATCAAAATATGAAAACAGTTGTT
>JBOHQZ010001473.1:0-1502 GCA_050732275.1 bacterium | reverse complement strand
TCCCAAGCCTTGATCTGTGAGGGAATGTCTTGCCACGAGAGGATTTGATAAAACGCCATGAGCAGACCTCAATACAGACATTAGATTCGCAGTTTTGGCAGAATGAATAAACGGCAGAATAATTAAATCTTTTGATTTTGAATGTTTCAAGAAAATCATTATGCCGAATAATTATTCTGCCTTGAGATTCGCAGAGCTGGGCTATCCCTTGCCGACCAGGCGCAAAAACAAATCGACGGCGCTGGAGGCGTCGGCGCCGTAGCCGTCGGCGCCGATTTCGTCGGCGTACATTTGGCTGATGGGGGCGCCGCCGATCGCCATTTTGATGTGGCCCAGTCCTTTTTCTTCAAAACCATTGATGACGGTTTTCATATAAGTCATGGTCGTGGTCAGCAAGGCGCTCATGCCAATAATGTCCGGCTTGCACTTTTCCGCGGCGGCGAGAAATTTTTCGAGGCTTTGATCCACGCCGATATCGTGTACTTCAAAGCCGGCGCCTTCCGCCATCATGCAAACCAAATTCTTGCCGATGTCGTGCAAATCGCCGCGCACGGTTCCCATCAACAGAACGCCGGCCGGCTGAACGTTGGAATCTTTGGCCGATAGCAGCGGTTTGAGAACCGCCATGCCGGCTTTCATCGCGCGAGCGGCGATCAAGACTTCCGGCACGTAAAGAATGTTGTGCTTAAAATCTTCTCCCACAACGCTCATGCCGGCAATCAGGCCTTCATTCAAAACTTCCTGAACGCTGCGCCCCTCGGCCAGCGCGTCTTTCGTCATTTGTTCAACTTCTTTCGCCTTTCCCTCGTAGAGGCATTGATTCATCAAGGCATAATCTGGCATATAATATTCCTCTAGAACAATTAGCACCGTCGCAAAGATTTTGTAGCGCAGACATCCTGTCTGCTTGGCTTGCCCCGCCGCGGCGGGGGAAGTCTGCGCTACGTTTTTCATTGAGAATTAAATTCCTCCAAGGCTTGCAGCATGGCCAGGATGTTTTCGCGCGGCATACCCGGGCTGGTGCCGCCACCGACGGAAAGGATGATTCCTTCGCCGCCGCTTTTTTCCAGAACTTCCAACGTGGCCTCGCGGACTTCTTCCGGCGTTCCCCGGACACCGATCTCCAGCGGGTTGACATTGCCCATCAGGCACATACGGTCGCCGACGCGCGCCTTGACTTCCGCAATGTCGGTTTGTTTGCCCCAGTTCAAAACGTTGAACCCGCAGTCCGGCAGATGATCCAAACACGCATTTATATCCGCATCGTTATGATAAATTTTAACCCAATCTTCCGGAAACGCGTCGCAGATTTTTTTCAAATAGGGGTGAGCAAATTCCTGATAGTGCTCTTCATTGATAAACCCCACGATGTCATCCAGAATGAAAATCCCCTCCACCGTATCTCCCATAAATCTTGCCTGGGCCTTCAGCCAGTCGATGATCAAATTCGTACACCGGTCGATTAACTTGTGCGCCCATTCCGGTTTTTCCACGATATCGAT
>JBOHQZ010001472.1:0-1503 GCA_050732275.1 bacterium | reverse complement strand
AAACCGTCGAAGGGAAAAAATCGAAATCCATTTTGCTCATCGGCGCCACCAACGCCCCAATGATTCCGAGCCAGTTGCAAAGACTCTGCAAGCGCATGGCTTTCGGCTTGGCGCGCACCGGCGCGATCTCTTCACAAGGCTCGGGTGATTTGCTATTGTTCTTCTCCACCGGCGTCAAAATGAGGCGAGACGCCATCATGACCGAGATTGAAATTTTCAACGACGAGTGGATTACGCGAGCGCACCAAGCTGCGATAGAAGCCGCCGAAGAGGCGATTCTCAATTCACTGTGCATGGCCGAGACGACGACCGGCATCAATGGCAACACGGCGTATGCGCTGCCGATCGAGCGGCTGCCGGTGATCATGCGAAAGTATGGACGTTTGAAAGGAAAATAAAATGCGAATTGCTTTTGCAACCAGTGAATGTGTGCCTTTTGTCAAAACCGGCGGCTTGGCGGATGTGAGCGGCGCGTTGCCGAAAGCGTTGGCCGCGGAGGGCGGCGAGGTCAAAGTGTTTCTCCCGCTTTATGGCTCGATCAATACCCTCGATCATGGTTTGAGCTTTGCCCATGAGCTGCATGGCATTCCCGCGCAGATTGGCGGCGAAACCGTGTATTATCACGTCTGGTATAAAAGGGATGATTCCGGAGTCGAGTTTTATTTCATCGATTGCCCGCAATACTATCACCGTTCGCAGATTTATACCAGCGATGCCGATGAAGCCAAGCGCTACGTTCTCTTGCAAAATGCCGTGCTGCAGATTTTGCAGCGTTTCAATTGGGCGCCGGATGTATTGCACTGCAATGATTGGCAGACGGCGCTGTTGCCGGTTTATTTAAGAGAAAAATATGGCTGGGACAGCCTCTTTTGGAAAACGGGCTCGGTGCTGTCGATTCACAATCTGGCTTATCAAGGCTTGTTCTCGAAGGAATCGATTTATCACGCCGGTTTGCACTACGACAAATTTTATCCCGGCGGGCCGTATGAATTTCACAACGCGTTCTCATTTTTAAAAGCAGGCATGCTGTATGCGGACGTGCTCACGACGGTGAGCGAGACATACGCGCACGAGATTCAAACACCGGATTATGGCGAGCGCCTGGACGGCGTGCTGGCGGTGCGGCGCGATGACTTGTACGGCATTTTGAACGGCATCGACCCCAACGATTGGAATCCGCAGGCCGATAAATTCATTCCGCAGCGCTACGATCTTGAAAGTTTTAATGACAAGATAAAGAATAAGAAGGCGTTGTTGGAGCAAATTGGATTGCCGTTTGATGAAAACGTGCCGACGATCGGCATGATCACGCGCTTGACGGTGCAGAAGGGATTGGAGATTCTTTCACAGGCGTTCGGTGACTTGATGCAAATGCGATTGCAGTTGGTGATTTTGGGAAGCGGCGAGAAAAAATATGAGGATTTCCTGCGCTGGGCGGCAAGCACTTATCCGGGCAAAGTCTCAGCCTACATCGGCTTCAACAATGCGCTGGCGCATAGAATC
>JBOHQZ010001471.1:0-1507 GCA_050732275.1 bacterium | reverse complement strand
TGCGCCTTTCCACCGGCATGCAATATCGCCAGAGCGGCAGCGAATACAAATCGGGCGAGGACTTCGGCGAAGGCGGCAGCTATTCTTTTGAAACGCGCGAATCCCTCGGCTATCTCAATATTCCGGCGGAAGTCCGCTATGAATTTGGCGCGGGGAAAATCAAGCCGTTCATGCGCGGCGGCGGCACGCTCGGGCTTTTGCTCTCAGCCAAAAGCAAAAACACCACGAACTTCAACGGCCGCAAAAACGAGAGCGAGACCGATATTAAAAATCAAAAGAAGTCGATCAATCTCGCCCTGAGCTTCGGCGGCGGCGCGTCGTTTCCGCTGGGAAAATATCGCGGCCTCGTCAGCGTGCGCTATCTCATCGGCTTGACGAATATCGTGAAAAACGAAGAAGCGCCCGGCGCTCGCACCAATGATTTGACTTATTCGGTCGGCCTCGGCATTCCGATTTTTTGATTGTGGGTATCGATGGCAGTGCAGAGAAAATTCTTTGCCTTCTTTTAACCAATAACAGGAGAAAATTACCATGTTGCAATCCCTCGTATCCCAATCCCGGTCTCGTTCCTGGCTGCTCGGCAGCGTGGCGGTGGTTATTGTTTTGATCATGGCGAGTTGTTGCCCGCCGGCGTTGGTGGATCGCGGCGTTGAAAAAGTTGATAAACCCGCCCAAGTTGAAAAGACAAAACAATAATCCCGGACGAGACGGAGCCTAAAAAAGAAGCAGCACGCCAAGCCGCCAAGACACGCGTCTCTGCGTCTTGGCGTGGTCATGCCTCAGATTAGTGCAGGAGGCTACCGCCCGGGCGGTTACCCTATGGCTGAGGCTTTACTTGGCGTCAAAGTTTTTGCTTTAATGTAACGTCATTGCCCGTATTAGAAACATGAGTGTAAGGTTTTGCGCTGGTATTTTTCGTATGTTTCTCTTGTAATTTTCGGAAAGATGAAATCAGCAACAAAACAGGGGAACCGCGAATGCTCGCCAATTAACGCGAATAAAAAATATTAGCGATCATTAGCGTTAATTCGCGGTTGAAAATATTTGCCGAGAAAGCCTATGGTCGTAGGCACTAAATTCACTCTAAAACCAAGGAGGTTTTTATCATGTCAACTTATGCAAATCCCGAAGTGCTTGTTGCCACCGATTGGGTGGCGCAGCACAAAGCAGATCCCAAAGTCGTCATCGCCGAAGTCGATGTCGATACCAAGGCGTATGACGAGGGCCACGTGCCCGGCGCCATCGGCTGGAACTGGCAGACGCAGCTCTGCGATACCGTGCAGCGTGACATCATTCCGAAGGACGAGATGGAAAAATTGATGCGCACCGGCGGAATTTCCAACGATACGACTGTCGTGCTTTATGGCGACAACAACAACTGGTTTGCGGCATGGGCGCTTTGGCAAATGAAAATCTACGGCCACAAAGACGTGCGCATCATGGATGGCGGCCGTAAGAAGTGGGTTGCCGAGGGCCGGGAGATGAGCAAAGACAAACCTTTGCCAAA
>JBOHQZ010001470.1:0-1511 GCA_050732275.1 bacterium | reverse complement strand
ATGGACAAGCCCGAGCATGTTTACGCGTCGGTGCTCTTGCAAAAGAGCGTGCCGAATGACAAGTCCGGCGTGCTGGTGACGTCGAACATTGAAACCGGCAATCTGGATGAATTTACCGTTGCCTGTTCCGAAGGCCCGGGCGGCGCCGTCTCCGGCGAAAGCTCCGAGCAATTGTTGATTCGGCGCGATGGCTCGTACAAATTCGTGCAACAGGCGAAATCGCCTTATCGCACCTTGTTGAAATTTGACGCCAAAGGCGGGAGCATGCAAACACCGGCGTCGGGCAGGTCGCGGATATTGGAAGACGCGGAGATCGCCCAGCTCGTGCAGCTTGAAAAAGAGTTGAAGACGGCTTACCCCAACAACATGGATGATCTCGGCCGGCCCATTCCCTGGGACGTTGAATTTGGTTTTCTCAACGGCAAGCTCATGCTCTTTCAGATTCGGCAGGTGAATGAAAACCGCGCGCTGAAATCGCTGCGCAGCCTGTCGCGACTGGATACCGGCGTCGAGTTTAAAAAAGACAATACGGTGGATTTGAACCAGAAGCCGGGCGCGACGAGTTGAAAAGAAATTTAGCTCATGGAATAGAATTCTCACGGAAGCAAAAAGATTTTTAAAATTCATTTCCGTGAGCCGTTCCAATTCCGTGAGCGATTAGTTTTTTGTGCCTAACTTGTCCGGAGTAGGATGTTTTTTTCTTTGTTGCTCCGACAACTCGAAGTTGCTGTTTTCATCTGAGGAATTGCCATGAAAATTTTTAAGCGATTTTTTCTCGGCGCTTTCATTTTTCTAGTTTTATCGTCTCTCTTAATAACGCCATCGCGCGCGACAGGAAAAGCGGAGGGCGATTCGTGCGGTTGTGCGGCGACAGCCGAACTGCCGAACTATCCGCTCGACGGCTACGATCGCACCGGCATCAAGCGCTTGAAAGCCTTCAAGCTGGTGCAAGAAGGAAAAATGCGCGGCACCGCCAAGCTGCCGCCGGGCGCGATGCTCACTGAAAAAGAAATCAAATTGCGTCTGCGCGGGCAAAACGAGCGTTACGATATTTCGGCGACAACGCCGCGCGATCCGGTGCTGCAGAAGGGCCTGGCAGAAATTTTGAAAAACCGCGATCCGCATTATTCCATCGCCATTCTCGATATCACGGATCCACAGCGGCCGCGTTATGCGGCGGTGCGGGAAGATTCATTGTATTCGCCGGGCAGCATCGGCAAGCTGTTGGTCATGACCGGCTTGTTCGATCAATTGGCCAAAGTGTTCCCCGATACGGCGGCGCGAATACGGACGTTGAAGAACACCAAAGTGACCGCCGATGATTGGGCTTTGCGTGATGAACATGAAGTGCCATTATATGACGAAGCGACGAAAAAGATTTCTTATCGAATCATCAAACCCGGCAACACCTTCAGCCTGTGGGAATTTGTCGATCACATGGTCTCGCCGAGCGCCAACGCTGCGGCCAGCATGGTGTGGAAGCAGGTGATGCTCATTGATCAATTCAAAAC
>JBOHQZ010001469.1:0-1514 GCA_050732275.1 bacterium | reverse complement strand
GTGTGCGCTCCCACGCCGGTGAAATTCAAGACAACGACCTCGCGGTTCGCTCCGGTAAATCCCTTCGAGGGATCGGACGCAATAATCTGCACCAATATGTTTTTGTTGGTGCCGGAAGCCGAAACCGGGAACGGGAGCTTTGAATTGGCCACCGCATTAAATCCGGTTAATTGCAGCCCGATTTGTACGCTTTGATAATTCAGCACCGTGGAGTCGTATTCCACCACAAATTGGCCGATGGTGATGAGCGAGTCGGTGCTGACGTCGATCGGCACCGCAATGTTTGCGCCCGGCGCGCTGCCCAAAGTTGGCAAGGCGAGAATCGCTTTGGAGCCAAAATCGTTTTGCAAAGCCGTGCTCGCTTTCGCGAGAGAAACGTTCGTACTCGCCGTCCAACCGAGGTTCACGTCACCCAAGAGAAGAGCGATCAAATTCGCCGTGGTGTTGCGGGAAAGCGTGAAGCTCGTGTCCGGCGGCGTAAAGACCCACTGGCCGGTGAAACCAATGCCGCTGGTGAAAAAAGCCAGAAAGCGCAGCATCGCCACCGCGTCAGCGCCGCTCAAGCTGCCGTCTTTGGTCACATCGGCAGCCCTGAAAGCGCACCCGGTTAAAGGAGGGTCAAGAAATGCCAGCACCCGTTGCACCCTCAACACATCGGAACCGGAAATGGCGCCGCGGAGATCATCGCTTTTGCCGGGCGTCAGCTTGCAGGAACCCTGCAGAATGCTGCTGAATTGATAGCTCCCGGAAGCATCGGTGGTTGTTGTGGCTGTGCCTTCGGGATTCAACAGGGTCATCGTGACTCTTGGAACCGCACGCGTTGGCGCCGAGCAATAAGTAGTTTTGCCGGAAATATCAAAACGGTTGGCAACGACAGTCAATTTGCCGTTTTGAAATGCGAGCAGATTCCCTTTGAGATCGACGAGATGGATCGTGGTGAGCGAAGTATGTGTAGGCTCTTTGTCAAAGGCTAAGGGACTCTGTTTTCCGGCGGCGCCAATGACCTGAAAGTTCAGGATAACCACCCGGCGGTTTGCACCGGTGAAAGCGCCGCCGGAAATTTGCACCAAGACATTTTCGTTGGTGCCCGGCGTGGTGGGAGCAAATGGCAAATTGGCATTCGTTTGAATGGAAGTAAATCCCGTGGCATCCGGCCCGATCTGAGCATTCCTGAATTCGATCACCGCGGCATCAAACTCCACGACGAACTGGGCGAACCCGATGGTGGAGTCGGTGCTGACGCTGATCGGAATTCCAATACTTTGCCCTTGCAGGCCTTCGACTTCAGGCAGCAACAATGTGGCGAGCGCAGAAACTTTTGCCCCGCGCGCCAGAAAACCGGATGAGATGGCAAATCTAGCGCTGCTGGCAACGCCAATCGGCGACAGCTGCCCGATTGCATCCAGTAATGTGAAGCTTCGGGACCTCGACATTCCTCCGGCCTCATCAAGCACGTCGGCTTGAAGCTTGAAATTGCGGCTGGATTGGCCCGCGACCTGTGTAGGACTCAACAA
>JBOHQZ010001468.1:0-1517 GCA_050732275.1 bacterium | reverse complement strand
ATGACAGTCTCAGGTCATGACAACTTAAAATTCTTTCTCGGAATAGCAAAATTTTCTCTATTTTACGTCTTTATAGCATGTAGGCGGATTAAATCGAAGTAGACAAGGTATTGTCATCAGGGCCTTTGCAAAGTCGTTTATGCAGGGAATTGATTGACAAATAAGGAAAAAGACCTTCCTAAGAGTGCTGTTGAGTTAAGTCGCAGCGATGACAAACAGCAAAACAAAGGAAGGTCAGATTGGATTATAAAGCAGAAGCGATTTTTGAAGAGCGAGTCGAGCCGAAAAGTTTGGCGGATTTCTTTGCCGGAATCACAGATCAACGGAAGCGGCGTGGGGTGCGCTATCAGTTGGCGCCGCTCTTAGCCTTGCTGATGCTGGCGAAGTTGTGCGGAGCGGACAAGCCGGTTGAGATCGCCGATTGGATCAGCGAGCGAGCGGAAAGGCTCAAACGGGCTCTGGGCTTGAGCTGGAAACGAATGCCACATCACAGTACTTATCGGCGGATTCTCGCCGATGGACTAAAGATCGAGGAGTTGGAGAAACAAGCGCGTGAGTTCATTGCTTCACTCGTGGTGAAAGAAGATGGGCTGAAAGAAGGAGAAGGAAAGAAAGACGAGCAGGTTGATGGGGTGAAGATTGACCAAGTGAAGATTGATGATGTGCGGGCAATAGACGGCAAGACTCTGCGAGGGACAATCCCGACTGGACAAACGCAGGGGGCGCACTTGTTATCAATTTACCAAGCGAATCATTGCGCGACGCTGGCGCAGATCGCTGTGGCCAATAAGGAGAACGAGATCAGCGCCGCGCCGCGCTTGATCGAGCAAGTGGATGTGCGTGGCAAGACAGTGACCGGAGACGCGATGCTGGCGCAAAGGGCGCTCTCGCGGCAGATTGTCGAAGCCGGGGGCGACTATCTTTGGACCATCAAGGATAATCACCCGACCTTGCGGGCGGAGATTGAAATGCACTTCACCGCCCCACGCTTGCCGGCCTTCGCCGAAAGCTCGGATTTCCGCCTTCACGCGACGATCGAGAAAGGGCACGGACGGATTGAAGAACGGACTTTGACCGCCAGCGCGGGCCTCAACAACTATCTCGACTGGCCCTGGCTGGGGCAGGTCTTCGAGATCAAGCGCGAGACGATCATCTGCAAGACAGGGCAGACTCGCAGTGAGACAGTCTACGGAATCACCTCGCACTCGGTTGAAAAGGCGGATGCGAAAACATTGCTCGAAATCAATCGGGCGCATTGGGGAATTGAGAACGGATCACACTATCGGCGCGATGTGACATTCGGTGAAGATCGCTGTCGGATGAAATCCAGGACTGCCGCACAAGCCTTGGCGGTCTTCAACAATTTGTCCATTCGCCTGATCTGTCACGCAGGCTGGACTAACGCGGCTCAGGCGCGTCGTCATTACGACGCCAACATTGGCAAAGCTTTACGGCTGGTTCTCGGGGCTCCAGGCTGACTTTGCAAAAGCCCTGCCTTCTTATAAGCGCATCTGGAG
>JBOHQZ010001467.1:0-1522 GCA_050732275.1 bacterium | reverse complement strand
CCGCCAACCGCGTGTACATCACCGACCGCGATGGCGCAACGCTTGTGCTCAGTCATAGTGACAAACCCGAAGTCCTGGCGCTCAACCAACTCGATGACAGCTTCAGCGCCTCGGCCGCGGTTGCCGGTCGTGAGCTGTTTCTACGCGGGCAAAAATATCTCTACTGCATCGCTGAGGCGAAATGATGAAAGCACTTTTCACAAAGCATAAAATTTTTCTGCTGAGCGGATTGTTTGCTGTGGTTGCGCTTGTTATGGCTCTTGCGCTGACAACCGGATGGCGTCCCAATATCTTTGAATCAGCGAGGACGAACGCGTTCGCGGAGAATGATCCCGCGCCGGCGAGACCTCCAATAATCGCATCGAGCAATATTGAAGACAACGCTGCCGCGGTGAGCGCACTCGAAACCTCGAATCCACCGCAAGACACGAAGCCGCAGGCCAATACTGCCGCGGCATTCATTGCGGAGAAATTAGCCAAAGGCAAAAAGCCCAATCGGCTGATTCACCAAAAGAGCCCGTATCTGCTGCAACACGCTTTCAATCCGGTCGATTGGTATCCGTGGGGCGAAGAAGCCTTCGAGCAAGCGCGGAAACAGGACAAACCGATTTTCGTCTCCATCGGCTATTCCACCTGTCATTGGTGTCACGTCATGGAGCGCGAGTCGTTTGACAATCCTGCCATCGCAGCCATTATGAACCAATATTTTGTCAGCATCAAAGTGGACCGCGAAGAGCGTCCCGATGTCGATCGCGTGTACATGACGGCCACGCAAGCATTGACTGGCGGCGGTGGCTGGCCAATGTCGGTTTTTCTCACGCATGATCTCAAGCCATTCTACGCCGGCACTTACTTTCCGCCGGACTCACGCTTTGGACGTCCGGGATTTCGTGATTTGCTCGAAGGCATCCATAAAGCCTGGATCGCCGACCGGCAAAAAATATTGCAGGCCGCGGAACAAATAACCGCCTACTTGAAACAACGCACGGTGCCGCAAGCGGCTAATGCCAATCTCACTGAAGCGTTGTTGGGAAAGGCCTACAATCAAATTGCCGGAAGCTTCGACAGTCGCTACGGGGGCTTCGGCGATGCTCCGAAATTCCCACGGCCGGTGACGTTCAATTTTCTGCTGCGCTATTATCATCGCAGCGGTGAGAAAAAGGCGTTGGAAATGACGTTGACCACGCTGCGCAAAATGGCAGAAGGCGGCATGCACGATCATATCGGCGGCGGCTTTCATCGTTATTCGGTCGAGAGCCAGTGGCGCGTGCCGCATTTCGAAAAAATGTTGTATGACCAGGCGCAGCTTGCGGTGTCTTATCTCGAAGCTTATCAAATCACCAAAGACTCTTTTTTTGCCGAAGTAGCGCGAGATATTCTCGACTACGTACTGCGCGACATGACTGATGCCCACGGCGCTTTTTACTCTGCAGAAGATGCCGATAGCCCGTTGCCTGAAAAGCCTGAGGAACAGGGCGAGGGCGCATTTTATGTTTGGACGAAAAAAGAGCTTGGTGAAATT
>JBOHQZ010001466.1:0-1528 GCA_050732275.1 bacterium | reverse complement strand
TAACCCATGTCATAAATGCTGAAGGCGCCTTTGGAGGGCGGTGGCGTCCAGATGGCGGTAAAGCCGGCCTGCTTGAGTCCGGCGGCGCGCACTTTCAAGCTGTCGTACCAGGAGCCGTTGAGATTGGTCGCATCGACCGGCACATCCCAGTAAAAGGCCTGCATCATGACATCGTTTTGGGCTTGAGCGAGGTTGCCAAAGCCCATGACGAAAACCCAACACCACAACGCTAAAACCGCTAACAAAACTCTGCGATTCATACGACGCCTCCTCAGTGAAAGGTTAATGAGTCAGACAGCCGATAAATTTATTGACCTGACAAGCTTGGGCGGAGGAGAAAACAACGAGTGTTTGAATTTAGCCGAATGAACTCGGAGTGCAAAACTTCAGTTTTGCAACGCTAAAGCATTGCACTCCGGTCTAGACTGCTAAACTCATACCAACGGTTTAATTGTGCAGAAATTCGGGGGGAGTTTTGATGTGTGCGCGTGAAGCGGATCCGATCCCGACCGTGGTTAATCGCGCGACCTTGTGAGGTTGATACGGACATTTGCGTCTCAGGTGAACGGAGTTCCTTCATATTAGAAAGAACCGCCGGTTAAACAATAATTCCTGAAAATTTGCCGCTTTATGGAAGCGCTTCCATAAAGTAACATTATTTTACAAAATTCGGATGACTTTGTCAAGGTTTTTTTTGAGGAGGCTTAAAATTTTTGCAGGGAAAATAGAAGATCAGCCGCAGCCGAGACTTCACGCATCAATGGACTCGCGCAAAAGGTGCCGCTCGCGAATTTCTTCGAGGAGGCCGCCGTGCCCGAGCCGCACCAGTTCGTGGCGGGTGATCCGCTCTCCTGCCAGCAGCCTCGGCAGCACGAGATCGAAGGCATTGATCTTCGGCGAGCGCACACAACCAGGCACACCGATGATCGGGACGGAACCCGCGTAGCCAATCAGCAGCAAATTTCCCGGATCCACCGGCACGCCGAAATGCACCACCACGCCGCTGCCTTGCGCAATGGCCATTGGCACCACATCGTGGCGGTCGATAATGGCCGTCATGCTCACGATGAGAATCATTTCATGGCCGGCAGCGAGCTGCTGCCGGATCGCTGACGCGATATCTGCAATCTCGTGCTCGGCAAAATCGGTTCGTGTAATCGCAGACCCCAATTGCTCAAGACGAGCTTGCAAGGCGGGAGCAAATTCAGCGGCAATGCGCTGGTGTTGGTCTTGATGCGTGGTAACGATCAACCCCACTTTTCGCGCCGGCAAAGCCTGAACCGAAATGATCGACTCGGCTGTGCGGGTGTATTCTTCCAGCGTTTGCACTGCGCTCTGCGGCACGGCAAATGGAATGATTTTTACGGTTGCGACCATTTGCGCCGTGCGCACAAAAGCGTGCGTCGCCAAAGTCGCCACGGTGATGCCGTCATCGATTTCATTCAAATGATCGACGGCCTCGACGTTGATGCGAAGCAAACCCGCGATGGCTGCTTTCAAATTCGCGCGTCCGGTTGCCGCGTGCGGC
>JBOHQZ010001465.1:0-1531 GCA_050732275.1 bacterium | reverse complement strand
TCGTAATTTCAGTTGTGCTAAACACCAGCACAACTGAAATTACGAAGGTTGATAAAAACCTCGCGATGAGAAAGAAATTACTTGCATTTCAATATAGCGGATAGAAAAGCGACCAACGGATTTGAAAATGAAATCCGTTGGTCGTTTTTTAATCCGTTGGGCAATTTTTTATTTAAAGTTGCCTATGAGAGTTTTGGTTTTCGGCTTGTCTACTGCGCGATCACAGCCTCTTTTCAAGCCAAACCTCAACGCCTGAAGGCGTAACTACGAGCAAGCTTACGCCACGGCGCCGTGCCGCTGCGGCTGCCAGCGCTCGACTTTTTTGCCGCGAATGATTCGAATGACGGCGATCAGCGCGGCGGCATTGGCCAGGCAATAAAAGAACGGAATGTAGAAAAATTTCAGCCGGCCGAGACGATGGCGCCGCAACGAATAGCCGAGGGCGGCTAATACATAAAACAGAACCTGCGCCACGGTGGCGCCGAAATAAAAATTATTACGCGCGCTCAAAAAAAAGCTGGCGCCGAGCAGCACCAAAAGAAAAACGGGCACGAGCCGGCGCAGCACTTTATGGGAAAACAATTCGAGCGCATAGAAGCCGTAGCGAAACGGATTGAGCAAGCGCCGGCGCAATAGAACGCCGCGCAGACCGCGTGTCATGATTCTCACCTTGCGCCCGAACTCCAGCGCTGCCGAGGCGGTCGGCTCCTCGTAGGCGATCGCCTCGCCCTCGAAGACGAGACGATGGCCTTGCTCGATCACCGCGGTCGAGATGGCGAAATCGTCAGTCACAGCGGCGCTAGCCGGCGGCTGATAAAGAGAACGCCGAATCGCGTAAATCGCGCCGTGTGCCGAGACCACGCTGCCGGTCAGGCTTTCCATGCTTTTGAGCCATTTGTCGAACGACCAGTACATGCCCTCGCCCTGGCTGGTGGCGTCGGCTTTTTTCGCTTTCAAATAAATTTGATTGCCGCAGACGCCGCCAACTTCCGGATCGGCAAAATTGCGCGCGAGCATGCGCAGCGCATCGGGCTTGTACATGGAATTGGCGTCGGAAAAAACGAGAATCTCACCGGCCGCGCTCGACACGGCATCTTTGAGCGCGTGAATTTTGCCGCGGCGTGGAAAGCTCAACAAGCGCACGCCGCGCGTCTCGTATTTGGCAACGATCACTTCGGTGTTGTCATCCGAACCGTCCGAGGTCACGATGATTTCGAGCGCGCCGGCCGGATAATCCAGGCTGAGCGCGTTATCGAGCCGTTCAGCAATCGCCCGTTCTTCATTCCAAACCGGAATGATCAAGCTCACCCGTGGTGTGATCGGCTTTTGCTGCACGCGCCGATTTTTAAGGCGAGCGACAACAATGATGAGCAGAGAAAAACCGACATAAGCATAAACGATCAACGCAATCGCCAGCCAAAATGCCAGCACAGATATATCCAGCATTTCAGTTCGCTCCGCGTCCGCTGAAGACGGCGCCGATGGTGCGGAGCATGATCTGCAAATCCAGCCACAAGCACTGGTTTCGCAG
>JBOHQZ010001464.1:0-1533 GCA_050732275.1 bacterium | reverse complement strand
TTAGGCTCTTTAGGAATTCGCATGGTTCCCCCCATATCTTGTGGTTTTTGAGACCCGCTTAAACTATGGCACGCTTTCATCTTCCAATACCACAATGGAGGATCAAAGCGATGCCCCCGATGATTGAAATTCCGCTGGACTTGCCGGAAGTCCGGATTCTGAAGAGTGAACTGAACGAGCGAGAGATCGTCATCACAGTGCAAAGCACGCGCGAGTGGGCGATCTGTGCACGGTGCGGAAGCGAGACGCGGGAGTTTCACAGCTATGGACGGGCGCTGCGCTTGCGTCACCTGCCGATCCTTGGACGGCCAGTGTTCATTGAATTGCGTCCGAAGCGGTTTCGCTGTCCGAAGTGTGACGACCATCTGACGACCCAGCAGTTGGGTTGGCATGACGAGCGCAGCCCGCATACCAAGGCTTACGACCAGTGGCTGCTGCGGCAGTTGATCGGGAGCACGATCTCTGACGTCGCGCGCAAAGAGGTGGCGAGTTACGACGAGGTCTTCGGCGCGTTGCAACGACTGATCGCCGGCACAGTCAACTGGGCGAAGTTTAAGCGACTGGAAATCCTCGGACTGGACGAGATTGCTTTGAAGAAAGGGCATCGTGACTTCGTCGTCTTGGTCACCACGCTTCAGGACGACGGGCAATTGAGGCTGCTGGGTGTGTTGCCTGATCGCCGGCTGGAGACGGTCGAGAAGTTTTTGCTGACGATCCCGAAACGCTTGCGCGCGACGGTTCGCGAGGTCTGCACCGATATGTACGAGGGCTACACGAGCGCGGTCAAAAAAGTTCTGCCGCAAGCACAGCTCGTGGTGGATCGTTTCCACGTGGCGAAAGCCTACCGCGATTGCGCTGACCAGTTGCGCAAAGAGGTGCTGCGCGAGTTGAAAGCCGGCTTGAGTGAGGAAGAGTATGAGGCGTTGAAAGGGACGATGTGGTTGTTCCGCCGTGCTCCGCAACAGTTGAATGAGGCAGAGCGCGAACGCCTGGCGCTGCTCTTTGAATGCGCGCCTGACTTGAAGCAGGCGTATGACTTGCGCGAGCAATTGACCGCGATCTTCGAAGCTGATCACACCAAAGCCTCGGCGACTGTGGCCATCGAAGACTGGATGAAGTTGGCGCGCAGCAGTGGGCTGAGCTGCTTTGACAGCTTCCTGGTGACTTTGGAGAATTGGCTCGATGAGATCACAAATTACTTTGTCAGCCGCTTGACCAGCGGCTTTGTCGAAGGCTTCAACAATAAAGCCAAAGTCCTCAAACGGCGCTGTTATGGAATGACGAACCCGACGCATTTGTTTCAACGACTCTATCTTGATCTCGAAGGCTATCGCCTCTTGGGATTATGAGCGACCAAAAGCTGTGGGAGAACTCGCGGGGTAACATCAATATCTTGTTGTGCTATGACCAGATTATGCAAGATCTGGCCAGGGTGCAGCGTGCCACCAGGCGAATTCCCAAAGAGCGCCACAAGATGTTGGGGCTACCATGCGAATTCCTAAAGAGCCATAGTTATTTCTGTGCTTTCTCCAT
>JBOHQZ010001463.1:0-1534 GCA_050732275.1 bacterium | reverse complement strand
GTAGGCGTCGTGCTCACGATGTTGCCGCAGGAAAAAACTCGTCCAGTGTTGGCCTTTTTTGATGGGGTAAACGAAGCCATGCTGAAATTAGTCATGATCATCATGGAAATCGCGCCCTACGGCGTGTTTGCGCTGATTGCGACGATGATTGCCGAATTTGGCCTTGGCATTCTCGGCACGCTGGCAAAATATTCTCTGGTCGTCGTTTTGGGGCTGATCGTCCATGCCGGCGTCATTTATCCGATGTTCCTCAAAATATTCACGCGGCTGCCGATTCGAAAATTTTATCGTGGCATTCGTCCGGCACAGCTCATCGCCTTCAGCTCGAGTTCCAGCTCGGCAACTTTGCCGGTGACCATCGAGTGTGTCGAGCAGAATTTAGGCGTATCCAAAACCGTTGCGGGCTTTGTTTTGCCATTAGGCGCAACGATCAACATGGACGGCACGGCGCTCTATCAAGGCGTGGCCGCCGTCTTTATTGCCCAAGTTTTTGGGATCGAGCTTTCATTGGCGCAGCAGGCCATGATCGTTCTGACCGCGACATTGGCCTCGATTGGCGCTGCCGGCGTGCCAGGCGTCGGCATGATTACGCTGGCGCTGGTTCTGAAAACCATCGGCGTGCCGCTCGAGGGCATTGCATTGATCGTCGGTGTCGACCGTCTGCTGGACATGTTCCGTACCGTCGTGAACGTTACCGGCGATGCCTCGTGCGCCTCAGTGGTGGCGGCGACGGAAGGCGAGGAACTCTAGCATTAAATTTCGCGAATCCGGTGCTATGGCAAATCTGCTCCTTAAACAATATTTAATGATAGTGAGAAACGATCGTTTCCTCGCCTCGTCTACTCAACCACGACGGCCGTGCCGCAGACTGAAGTTCTTGAGCTGAAGCCGGCTCACTTATAAACTTTTTTATGTTTCATATCCTGGCCGAACGGCGGCGATTCGAGTAATTGGCGCTGCCGCCGCTCCGAAGCCTTTTGCAAAACTTTGCGATAACAAAAAACGGCGATGCTAATGATGGTTATCCATGCAATCGAAATGAAAATCCAGCCGGCGGTCGTCAGGCCAACGGCATTTTGCGCTGAAGTTTGCGCGCTTTGTGCGGTTGCTATGATCAGAAACATCATGGCGTCTCCAAAGTTTTGTTGGTGAGCAGCTTGAACATGAATACCCCGATTTTGCATTGTAGAGTCAAAACCACCACCCAACGGGTTTTAGCAATCAAAGGAAAATCGAGGGTTGACTTTTATATGTGCAAAATTAAGGGAATATAAGGCCTCATTGCCGCAGCCAATGCGACAACAGCACCACCAATAAAAGCCCGCCCAAGATCAGCAGCACCCAAATGCCGCTCACTTCTTTGGGTTGTTTTCCGTCATCACCATTGAGACGGTTTTCAATATTCGACATATCCGTCTTTGGGGAGACCGGGCTGGCAGGCTCTTCCACAACCAAATGTTTTCTTTTCTTGCTCATTTTCTCATCCTTTCAAATCGGGAAAGATTCAGACAGCATGCAACAAAATGAGATTTGT
>JBOHQZ010001462.1:0-1535 GCA_050732275.1 bacterium | reverse complement strand
GCATTGAGTTGGTCAAATTCGATCAGAAAAGCATCATGACCATGAATCGAGTCAATCTCGGCATATTGGGCGTCCGGGGTAAAATTAACAAGCTCCTTTTGCTCGACAATGGGATAGCGAATATCCGACGATACGCCGATGCACAGCGTACGCGCTTTGATGCCACCCAAAACTTCCGGCAGCGGCGCGCGGCCATAAGTCACGTCATGCAAATCCATCGCCCGGCTGAGATAAATGTAGGTGTTGGCATCGAAACGTTTGCCGAGCTTTTCGCCCTGATGGTGCAGATAACTTTCCACTTGAAAAAGATTGTCGCAATCGAAGCGATCGGTCGCGCCGTTTTGCCGGTGGCGTCCGAAACGCCGCTCCAATTCCATGGCGCTGCGGTACGAGAGCATCCCGACCATTCGTGCCGTCGCCAGGCCTCTTATCGGCTGTTGCGTATAGAAACCGTCGTTCCACACCGGATCGCTCATGATGGCCGCGCGCGCTGCGGTATTCAAGCCGATGCACCACGCCGATTGTTTGGCTGCCGTTGAAATCGGAATGATCGTCTCGCAGAAATCCGGATGGGAAATCCCCCATTCGAGCACTTGCATGCCGCCAAGCGAGCTGCCACATACCGCGGCGAGACGATTGACGCCGAGCGCGTCCAATAATTTTTTCTGCACGGCAACGATATCGCGGATCGTGAATGGCGGAAAAGCCAGGCGATGCGGCTCACCGGTTTTCGGATCGAGAGACGACGGGCCGGTGGTGCCGTAACAGCTTCCGAGAATATTCGGGCAAATCACAAAATATTTTTTGGTATCAAAGGCGCGCCGCGGCCCGATGAGGCCATCCCACCAACCGGGCGATTGATCATCAGAAGAATGATAGCCGGCGGCGTGGGCGTTCGCCGTCAACGCGTGGCAGATGAGCACCGCATTCGTGCCGTCGTTATTCAAGCGGCCATAAGTCTCGTAAGCCACCGTCACAGGCGACAAGGTTTTTCCACATTCGAGCACCAGCGGCTCGTGTTCATCATAAGGTGTGATGAATTGAGTTTCTGTGAATTTCTTCGAGCCATTTATTTTTTCCATGTCAAAAAGTCTCCATATTTTCGTGGTGAAAACTTTTCTTCAATTTATCAACAAAACAGGCATTGAGTCACCTTATGAAGTTTGACTTTCAAGTTCGGTAAAGCTCTTCAGCCTGAACTCATCCCCCTGCCCCCTTCTCTTGGGAAGAGAAGGGGGAGAAGTGGGTTTGAAGCTCTGAAAGTCCCTTCTCTTTTTAAGAGAAGGGGATTTAGGGGATGAGTTATATTGCACATTACCGATTTTGATTATCAAATTTCATTAGGCTCCGCCTGTAGGGTGGCTTTCGCCTTTGAGCCTGAAAATTTATTCTCACGCTCTCTCAGGCTCTGCTCGAGATCTTCGATCAAATCCTCGACATCTTCCAGACCGACAGAGAGACGAATGACACGCTCGTTGATACCAGCTTTTTCGCGGCGCGCCGGCGTCATTGAAGCGTGGGTCATGGTTACCGGG
>JBOHQZ010001461.1:0-1539 GCA_050732275.1 bacterium | reverse complement strand
AAATGGGGATCATTCCGGAGCGGTGGGAAGTGGCGAAGCTGAGCGGCTACGACATTCGCATCGAGCCGCGTGCCAATCTCGTGCCTTCGGAGCAGCACTGCGTGTTTGGCGTCATTGCCACGGCGACGCACGAGGAGCTGGCACGTCTGTATGCGCACGCGAAAGACGTGTTGGGCGAAATTTATCTGCCCGAAGCCGTGCTCGTCGAGACGCTGGACGGCAAGTGGCTGCCGGCGCTGTGCTACATCTGTCACGACATGAAGCCGCGGCCGGCGGCCAACGATTACGTCGACCGCATCGTCAAGCCGGCGCGGGAATTGGGATTTCCCGAATGGTATATCGAACGTCTCGAAAGTTTTCGAGCGGTTGCATGAAAAGCAGCGATTCAATGAAGTAGAAGCCCAAGAGCCCAATCACTGAAAAATGAACAAAAATCTCACTTGATTTTGATCACGACGAAAGTCACGTCATCCTGTTGCGTCCGGCCGTTCGCCCAGGTTTCGCCGGCCCGATTCAAAAGCGCGATCACTTCTTGCGGAGGTTTTTCGGCGACGGCTTGGAACAAGTCTTTGGCGCGTTCTTCGCCGAGCAGCTCGTTTTGGTTATTGAACATTTCCGTGAACCCGTCGCTCATGAAGAGCACGGTGTCGCCGGGATTTAAACTCAACACTTTCTCCTGATAAGGAAAAGCGGAAAAACTTCCCAGCGGCATGCCTTTCAGCTCGATCTCTTCCACGCTGCGGCTTGCGGCGCGATAGACCAGCGTGTATGGCATGCCGGCAGCGGCGATGTGCATTTGATTTCCCCGAAACTTCGCCACCGTCATCGCCATGAACATTTGCCGTAATCCCAGTTCCTTGAACGCTTTCGTGCCGCGCTGCAAAATGTGAACGGGGCTGGGATCGTCGGCCATTGCATTGAACATGCCTTTGGTGGCAGACACCATCGTGCCGGCTTGCAAGCCGTGCCCCATGGCGTCTCCGATCGCAGCGGTGAGCGTGCCGTCGTCGTGCAATTTGAAATCGTAATAATCGCCGCCGACCTCGGTTGCCGGCCGCATATAAACCGCGATTTCGATGTTGGGCAGCTCGGGGAGAATGCGCGGCAGCATGGCGAGCTGAATTTTGCGGGCTTCTTCCAGCTCGCGGGTCTTGCGCTCGTTCTCCGCCTCCAGCCGCGCGCGCTCAAGCTCCTGCTGCAACGTTTTTTCCGACAGCTCTTTGACTTCGACCAATTTTGCCTCCAACGTTAAATTCGTTTGCGCGAAATGGCGCGCCAGAAATACCGACATGGAGATCATGAATCCCAACATGCCGTAATAGGGCGTCGGAAAATCGACGAAGCTCCAAAGCTGCGGGATGACGCCGAACGACCCCAGAATATTGTGCAATGCCGCCGCGATCAAAAATGACGCGCCGAGGCCGATGATCCAAACGCCGGCATACGCCTTCTCCCGTTTTCGCGTGGCGACGAAGGCTCGCCCAATTTCGGCGATGACAGCGAGCATGTAGATGAACAGAAACTGATCCACCGCAAACG
>JBOHQZ010001460.1:0-1540 GCA_050732275.1 bacterium | reverse complement strand
CGTTGCCGTGTTGAATGCCGAGAAACCAGGTTTCGACAATCGCCGGAACGTGCTCTGCCGCCCACGAAAGCACGAGCGGACGGCCGTTCAACAAAACCATCACGATCGGCTTGCCGGCTTCATGGATCGCGCGTATAAATTGCTCTTGCACACCGGGCAAACCCAAATTTGAACGGCTGGCCGCCTCGCCGCTCATGTGATCACTCTCGCCAACGACGAGAATCACCGCGTCAGCTTGTTGCGCTAGACGTTTTGCTTCCGCAAAACCCGCGGTGGAATTGCTGTCGGTCGCGCAGCCTTTGGCATAAAGAACCTTGGTCTGCGGCGAAATTTTATTTTTGATGCCCTGCAAAACCGTGACGACGTCCTCGGGCCTGCCTTCGCAATGCCACGGTCCCAACGGCGAAGCCTTGTCATCCGCCAACGGTCCCAGCACGGCGAGGGTTTTAACGTTTTTATTGAGCGGCAGCAGATTGTTTTCATTTTTCAAAAGAACGACGGCTTTTTGCGCAAATTCGCGCGCGAAGTCGACGTTTTGTTTTTGCAAAAACACGGCTTGCTCGCGCGCCGGATCGGCGTGGCGATAAGGATTGTCAAACAAGCCCAGCTTGAACTTTGCCAGCAACACGCGCCGCACGGCTTGATTCACCGTTTCTTCGGAGAGCTTCTTTTCCCGCACCATCGCCGCCAGATCGTTGAGATAAATGCTGCTGACCATGTCCATGTCCACGCCCGCTTGCAGTGCGAGCGTGCCCGCTTCGGTGCGTGAAGCGGCAACGCCATGCGGCTGCAGCTCCGCAATCGCGGTCCAGTCGCTCACGACCAAGCCATCACTGTTCCATTCGTGGCGCAAAATATCCGTCATCAGCCAGCGGCTCGCCGTGCTCGGCACACCACTGATTTCATTGAATGCCGACATGAGGCTGCCAACGCCGGCCTGCACCGCCGCTTTAAATGGCGGCAAATAAATCTCGCGCAACGTGCGCTCGGAAAAGTCAACCGTATTGTAATCCCTGCCCGCCTCGGCGCCGCCATACGCCGCAAAATGTTTGGCACACGCCAGCAGCGCTTCGTTGGCGGATAAATCCTTGCTTTGAAAACCGCGTACTTGCGCGGCAGCCATGATCGTGCCGAGATAAGGATCCTCGCCGGCGCCTTCGGCGATTCTGCCCCAGCGCGGATCGCGCGCGATGTCCACCATCGGCGCAAACGTCCAATTAATGCCGGCCGCGGTGGCTTCGATGGCGGCTATCCTTGCCGCGCGCTCGACCGTCTCGGCATCCCAAGTGCTCGCGGCTGCCAATGGAATTGGAAACGTCGTGCGAAAGCCGTGGATCACATCCAAACCGAAAAGGAGGGGGATGCCGAGCCGCGATTCTTTTACCGCCATCTCCTGCGCTTGGCGTGTGCGTTCCGCCCCCACCACATTCAAAAACGAGCCGGCCAGCCCTTTTCGCGCCAGGGCCTTATACTCTTCTTTGAGATCATTCCGCCCGGAGCCGGAAGGCTGATTCAATTGTCCGAGTTTTTCTTCCAACGT
>JBOHQZ010001459.1:0-1541 GCA_050732275.1 bacterium | reverse complement strand
GCCATGGGGTATCCCCCACTTTGACTTTGGCCGCGCCGCCCGGTCCCCAAACTTCTTTATAAACCACCAAGCCGTCGATGGGCGCGGTCAGCGTCAGCGAAGCCAATTCGCGCTCGGCTTCTCCCAACTCCAATTTGGCGCGCTCCACTTGCAGATTCGCTTTGCTCAAATTCGCGGCGTCGATCTTTTTCTGCGCCTGGATTTTTTCTTCCGCCTGCTTCAATGACAACTCGGCCTTGCGCAAATTGATCTCCTGCTCGCGGCGTTTGGCCTCGGCCTCGTATTTCATTTGCTCGAAACGCAGCTTCGCCTGCTCGTGCGAATAGCGCTCGGTTTGCAGGGCGCTCTCGATCTGCGCCATGTTGGAGGCGATGCTCGCCTTTTGGCTTTCCAGCTCGGCCAGCGTATTTTTGAGCGCGTTTTGATTTTCATCGAACTTCTGTTGCGCCTGCGTGGGATCGAATTGCACGAGAAAAGCGCCGGCTTTCACAACGCCGCCTTCGGGCGCGAGGCGAACGATTTGAATATTGAAAGAACTCGAGCGCGGCACGGTGACGGCCTGCGAATTTTTCGCCTTCAACTCGCCCTTCGCTTTGATGCTGACGATGAATTCGCCCTGCTGCACTTCGCCGCTCGCCACATCCGCCGAGGGCGAGCCGATGTTCCACAAAACCAGAATGAGAACGACGAGAACGCCGCCACTTATCGCAAGCACACGGCGGTTTTTGAGAATTTCTTTCATGGACATGGCAATTTCCTTATTCAGCAAATAATGACAAAGCTTTTTAGATAATTTTTAACCGCTAATGAACACGAATGGACGCGAATATTTTGATTCGCGTTAATTGGCGTTTATTCGCGGTTAAGTTTTTCGATTGCGGCCTAAAGCTGTAGACTCGTTCGTACTTAGTTGGGGCGCTTAATTTTGACTGAATCAATTTTTGCCGTCTCCGGCTTTCCGTGAAAAATCATAGCCTCGTGTTTTTCTCCAGACGGCAATTTTTTCGACACACCCGCGCTATCACCCATGATCTTGTTATTGGCGCCGTCGGCTTTTTGCATGCTCTTCATCATCTCCGGCGTGAGCGTGATCTGACCGCTTTTGGTCGCCATCTCGCCGGAAGGGAAACCAAATTTTTTGAGCATGGCTTCCGTGCCGCCGGGCGCGCCACCTGGCGGTTCAGGCGGGCGATGGCGATACGCTTCGTAATCAAACGTGAGCTGGCGCTTTTCCATTTCGGTGAAAAAAGTTTGGTATTCACTCGGCGGCCGCCGTAAGCGCCTCTGAAACTCGGCGTAACCGAGCGGCTGCGCTTCTGCTGTGCCCGTTTGCCACGAAATTTCCGTGCCAGCTTCAAGATTCTCGACGCTAATGTTGAAATCATCGCGCGCGCCGAGTTTGACTGGCACCGGCTTTTTCGGTGAATTTTTTGTGAACACGACGGGCTGACCATCCACTTCAAAAACGCAGCCAATCGGAATGATCGTGGCGTCGGGAAGCACATCAAGCTGCAATTTGACCTGCGCGGTCATGCCCGGCT
>JBOHQZ010001458.1:0-1541 GCA_050732275.1 bacterium | reverse complement strand
GACTTGCTGCAATTCACCATTCCGTGCAACGGAAATCGTGCCGCGTTCCTCCGAGACCACGAGGCAAAGTGCATCGGTCAATTCCGTCAATCCCAGCGCCGCGGCGTGGCGCGTGCCGGTGCGCTGAATCTTGCGCAAATCCTTCGACAGCGGCAGATGGCACGCGAACTGGGTGATCTTGTTGTCTTTGATGATCACGGCGCCGTCGTGGCCGGCGGAATGCGGATCGAAAATGCTCCGCAAAATCGGCTCGCTCAGCTCGCCGTTCAAGTCGATGCCGCCGTCCAAATGGCGACGAATTGGATTCCTGCCGCGCATGACGATGAGCGCGCCAATTTTTTCTCGGGCGAATCCGGTCAGCGCGCGAACTAAAATCTCAGTCTCGCGGTGGAGCACCGGCAAAGCATGGTTGCCTCTCAAACTGCGAATCAAGCTCCAGCTCGCCACCTGCTCGAAAAAATGCTTGATCTCTTCCTGAAAAATAACTACGCAGGCAATCAGGATGATCGCAAAGAATCCTTGGAACACGGTCGTCGTCAAAGAGAGATCGAACTGGCGGGCTACGAGATACGCCACGCCGATAATGAACATTCCGAGCATGACGAATGCCGCTTTCGTCCGCTTGAACCAAACCAGGATGGAGTAAATTAAGATGGACATGAACGCGATGTCCAAAAAACCTGCAATGCCGATTTCTTTGATCAAATCAATCATCTCCGAGTTTCCACAACGCCATGAGCGAAGTCGGACTTGGGCTGAGAAATTTTGCCAAGCTTTGGGGACTCGCTTTGCCCAAGTCCGACTTCACTTTTCCGATTTTGCCGAATCAAAAATCATCGCTTTATAGCGCTGATACAAATACGACACCGCCAACAGAATCACCCCGAGGCCGATGAACGAGAAGATGCGATAGAGCCGTTCGAGAAACGAGAGATCGTAGATGAAAATTTTCAGAATTGTGATGCCAAACAGCGCGATGGCGATGATGCGCAGGCCTTGCAGCCGTCGCCAAATTCCCGTCACCATCAACAGCACGGAATAAAACAGCCAAACGCCGGAGAGCGCCAACTGCTGCAAGTTTTTCAACTGAATGATTCGCGCGGCAACCTCGGAGTCGCCCGCTTGGGGTTGCAGGAAAAAGATGGTCCTTTTGAAAATATCTCTCGTCTCCCCGGTGAGCAGATCGAGCAGGAGCAGAACGATCGCCACTTGCAGGATACCGAGCACGTTTTTGGCCCAATTGTAGCTTTGCCGATTTGCACTCAACCAGCGCGTATGGATGACAGTGACGGCAATCACCAAAATGAATACGGCCGCGCGCCAGTTCAGCAGAAAAGTGAATTTCGCGATGGGATCAAAAGAAATGCCTTGAATGGCGATCATGATAATACCAAGGCCCAAGCTGCCAAGTCCGCTATAAATAATTGGCAAAATTTTTCGGCGCAGTCCCAGCCAAACGAGAGGCAAGGAGAAAACTGGCCAAATCGCCGCCCACGCCATGAAGCGGTTAAAGATCAAACCGGTGACGATTTCACCGGTGG
>JBOHQZ010001457.1:0-1543 GCA_050732275.1 bacterium | reverse complement strand
AAATTGGATTGGGAGCGGCGCAAGGCTTACGTCAAACAGAAGGAAGTGGATTATTACACCGATGCGCACACCGACACGAGCATTCACGTTTTGGAGGTTTTCGAACAAACGGATTTGGCGGCGCCGGCGGAAATGAAAAAAGCCCACGGCGAGGTGAATGTCAATTGCCAGACGACGAAATTCAAGAAGCTCAAATTCGGCTCGCACGAGAACATCGGCTATGGTCCGGTGGAGCTGCCGGAGATCAGCATGCACACGACGGCGTACTGGTGGGAATTTCCTGCGGATATGGCCGAGCGTCTAAAGATGGCGCCATCGGTTTTCGGTGATGCGCTCAAAGCTTTGGCCAACGCGCTGCAGAGTGTGGCGGCGATTTATTTGATGTGCGACGTGCGTGACATTCGCGCCGTGCCGATGGTGCGCGCGCCGCTGACACAAAAGCCGACGGTTTTCGTATATGACAATCACGCTGGCGGCGTCGGCTTCAGCAAGCGCTTGTTTGCGATGCACGACGAGCTGAAAGTGGCAGCGAAAGATTTGATCACAAAATGCGGCTGCTTCGCGGGCTGTCCATCCTGTGTCGGCCCGAACCTCGAGGTGGGCGAGCATGGAAAATCCGGCGTGCTGCGTTTGCTCGATCTGGCGTAACGCAGACTGCCAGTCTGCGAACGAATTTTATAAGGTGCAGCCTTTTAGATGATGATACGGTTTTGCGGAATGATACTATAAAAACGACGCGGCTGATATATAAAAATTGCAACTACTCAGGAGTGGCCTTAATTGTCAGGGCTATTGCTGCAAGTAAAATTATTCATTGTCATCGTGGAACGATCTTGTTAGCATCAAGCACGGTGCTTGGTTTAAACAGGATTCTTCCAGAATGACACGTTACTGAGGAGGAAAAATGGCCAAGCAGTATGTTTCAAACAAAGACGAGACGGTGCGCCTGTTCCAAAATGATTTCATGGAGTTTTGGAGTCGGGTGCATCCGAGCGTACCGGTGATCTTGTATCTGCCGTTGATCGTCTATTTGCTCTATTGGTCTTCAACCCAGCCGTTGCTCTCTGCCGGCGGTATCGTCCTGCTCTTGGGCGCGGGTTGGTTCGCCTGGACGTTGACGGAGTACGTGCTGCACCGCTTTGTTTTTCATTTCACGCCACGCGGCGAATGGCAACAGCGCATTTTTTATCTCTTTCACGGCATCCACCACGATTATCCCAATGACTCGCGGCGCCTGGTGATGCCGCCGGTGGTCAGCATTCCGCTGGCCGTGATTTTCTATGTGCCTTTTTATTGGCTGATCGGCAAACCCTACGTGGCACCGTTTTTCGCCGGTTTTGTTTTCGGATATTTGTGCTACGACATGGTTCATTACGCGGTGCATCATCTGCCGCTGAACCACGGCGTGGCGTTGTTCCTGCGGCAATATCACATTCGCCATCATTTTCAAGATTCGGAGCGCAGCTTCGGCGTCAGCTCGCCAATTTGGGATTTTGTCTTCGGCACCAAGCCGCAACAAAAAGAATCACAATAGTCTCTTTCA
>JBOHQZ010001456.1:0-1547 GCA_050732275.1 bacterium | reverse complement strand
TGATTTTTCTTTGGGTGCGGGATGAAGTTAGCTACGACCGCTTCCACGCCAACGCCGATCGCATGTATCGCGCGTTGTGGGAGGCGCGTTACGGAGACAATGAATGGAAGATTCCACTCGTCGCGGTGCCGCTGGCGGAAACGCTCGAAAAAGAATTTCCCGAGGTGGAGCGCGCGACCCGCTTGTTTGCCGGCGGCATGACGCTCCGCCACGGCGAGGAATACGTGCGAGAACAGAATATTGTTTTTGCCGAAGAAAGCTTCTTTGAAGTGTTTACCGTTGAGTTTATCGCGGGGAATGCGAAGACGGCGCTGCCTGATCCCCAATCGATAGTTTTAACGGAAGAAACCGCGCAACGATACTTTCCGAATCAGAATCCGCTCGGCCAGACGCTGCAGCAAAACGACGGCAAGCTGCTGCGCGTCACCGGCGTGGTGAAGAGCTTTCCGCCGCAATCGCATTTTCATTTCAGTTTTCTGGCTTCGATAAAAACGCTGCAACGCTTCACTGGACGACAACAGCAATGGGGTTCGGCAAGTGTTTATACCTATCTGGTTTTGCGCCCGGGCGAAAGCGCGGCATCATTACAAGTCAAGTTGCAGGCGTATGTTGACAAAAATGTGGCGGGCGAATCATTCAGCCAGCCGGGCAATTTCACGAGTTACCCGTTACAGCCGCTGCGCGATATTCACCTGCGGTCACATCTGGACAATGAGCTTGAGCCGAATGGAAACCAGGCCTATGTTTATCTCTTCTCCGTGATCGCATGCTTCATTTTGCTGCTCGCCTGCATCAATTTCGTCAATCTGGCGACAGCGCGCTCCATGCAGCGCGGCCGTGAAGTCGGCATTCGCAAAGTGCTCGGGTCGCAACGGCCGCAGCTCGTCCGCCAATTTCTTGCAGAGGCATTTGTTTATGTCGGATTGGCCGTGCTCGTCGCAATAGTTCTGGTGGAGCTGGCCTTGCCGGCCTTCAATGCGTTTGCCGGAAAACAGCTCGCGAGCAATTTTTTCAACGCACCTTTTGCGCTCGTGACGTTGGCGATTCTCTCCGTACTCGTCACCGTGCTTGCGGGTGCTTATCCGGCGTTCTTTCTCTCCTCGTTCTGGCCGGTGCAAGCGCTCAAAGGACGCCTTGCTGCGCACGCCGGAAGAGAGCGATTGCGACAAGGCTTGGTCGTGGTGCAATTTTGCATTTCCATCGGCTTGATCGCCGGCACGCTGGTTGTGCGCCAGCAACTGCACTTCATGCAAAGCCAGCGTCTTGGTTTTGACAAAGAGCATGTGCTGCTCATTCACCGCGCCGGTGCGCTCCGCAACCAACACGTCGCTTTCAGGAATCGTTTGATCGCGCATCCGTCGTTCGCCGGCGCCGCGGCTGCGCAATATCTGCCTGGCCAAGATTTCGACTCAACTGTTTTTACGCCCGAGCAGCCGGCGAATTATCAAAATACTTCGCTCACGTATATCTGGGTGGATGAGCAATACGCCGAGGTGCTCAAGCTCAAAATTGTTGCCGGCCGCAATTTCTCCCAAGCGTTTGCGACA
>JBOHQZ010001455.1:0-1549 GCA_050732275.1 bacterium | reverse complement strand
GTTCATGAATTTCGCAACGAAAAAAAAACAGCAACAAAAAAACTGGCAAAATGAGGAAGTAAGAACATGAAACTTTTTCGCGCGGTCACTTTGTCCTGTGTATTGGCGTTCACTTTGAATGCCCAGAGTTGGAATGCCGAAAAGAAAGAAGAAATCCGCCAGACGTTGAAATTCTCCGGCTCCAGCGGACCGAAAGAGGTGGAAGTGGATAACATCAACGGCTCGATCACGGTCACCGGTTACGAAGGCCAAGAAGTTCAGCTTGTCGCCAACAAAATCATTCAGGCGCGATCGCAGGAAAAAATTCAAGAAGCGCAGGAAAAAGTTCGGCTCGAGATTACCGAGCAGAACAACGAGATCAAGCTATATGTGGATGGGCCTTTTCGCTGTCGGGATGGGTCAGTCAACTATCGCGGCGATCGTTATTATGGCTACTCGGTGTATTTAGATTTCGAGCTGAAGGTGCCGCGCGAGGCCGGCGTGTATCTCAAAACCATCAACGATGGCGACATCAAAGTTGAGAATATCGCCGGCAACTATGAGATTGAGAACATCAACGGCGGCATCACGATGATCGAAGTTTCCGGCGCGGGCCGGGTTTACGCGCTGAATGACGACGTCAAAATACTCTTCGCGAAAAATCCGTCCGGTGATTCCTATTTCGGCTCGCTCAACGGCGAGGTGGAGGTTTCATTCCGCCCCGAGCTATCGGCGGACATGCGCTTCAAAACTTTTAACGGCGAGGTTTTTACCGACTTTCCGGTCACTTATGTGGCCAATGCGACACCGACGCGTGAGCGCCGTAAGGGAAAATTCGTTTACAAACAGGATCGCTCGTTCAAGGTGCGGGTCGGCAACGGCGGGCCGGAGTTGGAGTTTGACGCTTTCAATGGTGATATTCGCGTTATCAAAAGATCTCAATAATTTTAATGCAAACTAATTTCGTGAGGTTTGAGAAGATGAAAAAGTATTATCAATATCTGTCGTGCGCTATTATTTCGCTCATCTTGGTGGCAACTTCGGCTCACAGCCAGGAGCCCACACCAGACCGGGTGGTGGTTCCGTTTAGTGATCCGGCGCGTCCCGGCTTGCTCAAAGCGAGTCTGATGAACGGCGGCATGACCATCAAAGGCTACGAGGGCAAGGAGGTCATCATCGAGGCGCGCGTGCGTCCCGAAAAGCCGCAGAGATACGAGAAATCAGGTAAAAAAGCGATGGGATTGCGCCGGCTCGAAATCACCTCGACCGGCTTGAGCGTTGAAGAAGAAGACAATGAGATGAGCGTGAGCACGGAGTCGATGAATCGAACCGTCGATCTCACCATTCAAATTCCGAAGAACACCTCGCTGAAATTGAGCTGCCTGAATGACGGCGACATCAAAGTGGAGGGAATAAACGGTGAGATCGAAGTGAACAATACCAACGGCGCGGTGACGCTCACCAACATCTCCGGCTCGGTGGTGGCGCACGCGCTCAATGACGACGTCATCGTCACCTTCGTCAAAATTACGCCGGACAAATCGATGTCGTTCAGCTCGTTGAACGGCGA
>JBOHQZ010001454.1:0-1551 GCA_050732275.1 bacterium | reverse complement strand
TGCGCATCAACGGCATCGTGCAGGGAATTTATTACGAAGTCGAGCAGTTTGACAAGCCGCTCTTCGCCGCGCAGAATCGGCCGGAGACCTCGCTGTTCGGCCAAAACGGCCGCGCCATGCACTTCGAGCAATACACCAAGTACGGCACGCCCGCGGCGTCCGACGCCAAGTATGATCTCGGCTCGGTGGAGCGCGCCGTGGATCGGGTAAACGATATCGGCATGCGCGCCATACAAACGTTGAACGAACACGCGCTCAATCCCACGCCGGAAAATTTTCGCCGCGCCCGCAACGTGTTGGATTGGGAAAAGTATTTGCGTTTTCGCTGCATCACCACGTTGTGCAACACCAATCACGTGCGCTTCGGCTCGGATAATCTCAAACTGTATTACGATCCGAGCAAAGGGCTTTTGGAGCCGATTCCGTGGGACGTGCTTTTGGTCAAGTTGCCGAAGGAGCCGGGCACCATCGACTTTTGGAACAATCACGGTCCGGATGAATTGCAGCGCGCCACCCTGCTTGATCCGCGGCTGCGCCTGCAGCGCAACAAAATGTTGTGGGAATGGGTCGGCGACGGCGGCGACAGCTTGATGGCGAAATACAACGCCATCCATAAAAAAATTCGGCCTTATATTTGGGCGGATGTGTTGACCACGCCGATTCAAGGTTACAAGATGGATCAAGTCAAAAAAGAAATTGACTATAATATCCGGCGTGTTTACACTGTTCTCAAAATGTCCTCCGCCAATTTTGTCTACAAGCTTGAATCACAAGACCGCGCCGCCATCGAGGTCGCCTCGCTCAATTTTAGCGGCATTCAGTTGCGCCAAATTCAGCTCACCGACTCGCTGTTCTTCGAGGGAAATTACCGCCTCCATGAAGATATCAATAATGACGGCAAGTTGGATAGCAACGATCCGCTCGTTGCCGAAACCGAGGCGAAAGATTGGCAGATCGATCTGGCTTTCGAGAAAACTATTTTTCCCGAGCTGAAATATCGCTCGGATATTATCGAAGGCCGGTATTGGGAGTTTTTCGATACGCTGGTTGGCCGTCGCCGGTTCTTTCTCGTTGGCAAGCTGGCGCTGCCGCGCGAACTTCGTGATCCGCTCGAATGGAAAGCGCCGAAAATTGAAGTAGCTGCCGTCAACGCCGTCACCGGTTTGGAAATTCCTTCGGGCGTGGCAGGCACGGCTGAAGCGCCGGTCGATAATTCCATCGGCATCACGGCCATCGACGTTTCCGATCATTGGGACATCGACGCCGAGGATTTCACGCTGAACGAATTTTTGCAGCGGCACCCGGAATTTGTGGCGAGCCAGGATCATCCCGGCGCTGCAGAAGTCGCCGGCAAGATCACGATTTCCGGTTTAGTCGTCGTTCCCAAATCCGTGCCGCTCATTCTCAAACCCGGCGCCGATATTTTGATGAAACCGCGCGCCATCGTGTTGTGTTACGGCGGGCTGACTTCGATCGGCACGCCGGATAATCGCATTCGCATTCATGGCGAGGGCATCGATAAAGTATGGGACACTTTCGCCGTCGTGTGAC
>JBOHQZ010001453.1:0-1553 GCA_050732275.1 bacterium | reverse complement strand
GTGACGCTGCGGGAAACCAAAAGACTGATCACCAACGCGGCGAGAAAAGCGCCGAAGCCGACAATGAACAGCGTGCCTTGCACCGGGCGCAACAACGACTGAATGGAGCTGTCAATCGAGCGAAATAAAATCACGCTGCCGGCGAGTTCGCCTTCAAACAACGGCAAGTTGGTTGCCAAAAACCTTTCGTCGTTAATGGCAAATTCTTGCAGGCGGTCGGCGGAGAGCTCGGGCGCCGTGGCCGCTGCCAAGCTCTCACGCTCGAGATCGGGATGTGAAATAGCCACCACCTCACCAGCCAATGCAATAGCAACTTCGCTTCCAACCAACGCTTTCATGCGCAGCGCGTAAGACTCATCCAGACGCATGCCCAAAGCCAACGCCCCGAGCAGCGAGGGACCAAGCGGCGACCCGCCGGCCCAGATCGGCACCAACACGCCCCACCAAGCGCCATGCTGATTTTGCCAGACCGCCACGCGTTCGCGCCCTTGCAAGGCCGGGAGCAACAATGAATCCGGCAGAATGAATTGGGACGAGACGTCGTTGCCGATTCGGCCGCTCGGCGAAGAGCGCGTTATTGCCGTCACCATCTTTCCCTCGCGGCTATAGACGGCGCAAAGATCGCTGAATCGTTCCGGCAAATTTTCCGGAAGCGTCCGGGAACCGTTATCCGGGGTTTGCTCGTCGGGCGGTGGCAGCCCGCCATTGGCTTGGTCGTCGTGCGGAAAAAAAGCATTGTCTTCTTCCGTCGCCATGGAGACACTTTGAAAAAGCGGCTCCAGCACCTCCTGCACGGTCAAACGATGGCCGGTATCAAGCGCCGCTTTGAGCTGTGGCGCACTCGTCAACAGCCGGCTTCTTTCCAGCATTTGGTGTACGCTCTCGCGCTGCTGCAGCAACACGAACAAGCGCGCCGCCCGCTGCACTTCGCCGTTGAGCGTTTCAAGAATCTGCCGGCGCAAAAAAAAATTGAGCACCAAAAAAATCGAAACAATGGCGGCCAAGACCGTGGCCGCCAGCGCTAAAAATATTTTTCCCTTCAGGCTGCGGGAGGTCCTGAGCGCTTTCGGCAAAAAAAGCTGCGGCCATCTGCGTGTGCTCATGGCAAAAAAGTAAGTGATAATGTCATTCGCGCCGGCGTTCGTCCATCCGTCGATCATCAGTAGAAAACGGCCATTTGAACGGCAACGAGATTGTCAGCCGGATCATTACTGCCAGGGCTCAGCTCCTGGGTGCGGTTGATTTGCCAAACCGTTTTTAAAAGCGCGTGGCGTGAGAGATAATAACCGGCGCCCGTTTCCAAACGCCAAACTGGAAATTCCCACGGCTCGGTCAGCTTGCCGTCGGCGTCCACGTCTGGCGTATCGGCAATCTCGGAAAAATCAAGGCGGCCATAACGCGCGGCCACAAACAGGCGCGGCAAAATTTTATAGCGCGCCTCCACCGAGAAAGCCAGCGCGTCCAGATCGCCGCTGATAAACGGGCTTTGCCAACGACTGAAAACGACCTCGCCGAAAAACACCAAATACCCCCGGCTGTATTCGATATCGAGG
>JBOHQZ010001452.1:0-1555 GCA_050732275.1 bacterium | reverse complement strand
GTATGAAGTCGACATAGCGGTAGAGTTGACGGCAACGCCGGATGCTGGTTTTCAGTTCAGCGGCTGGAGCGGTGATTTGACGGGTTCGACGAATCCGGCGACGCTGACAATGAACGCGAACAAAAGCGTCACCGCGACGTTTACCGCGATACCGCCGGCCCAGCACACACTGACGGTGACGACTTCCGGTTCGGGCAATGTGACGTTGAATCCTCCCGGCGGGACGTATGAAGTCGACATAGCGGTAGAGTTGACGGCAACGCCGGATGCTGGTTTTCAGTTCAGCGGCTGGAGCGGTGATTTGACGGGTTCGACGAATCCGGCGACGCTGACGATGAACGCGAATAAAAACGTCACCGCGACGTTTATGACGATTCCTTCGAGTAATCCGACGAATAGTCCGATCGTTCACGAGGAAACCCAAACCGGCGGCTCTTCGAGCTCGATGACGGTGACGACTGCGGGGAATCTCACCGGCGTGAGCGGCGATCTTTACTTGGCGGCAATTTCCATGCAGCCGCGAGTCAATGTGCTTGCCGTATCCGGCCTTGGGCTGAATTGGACTTTGGTCAAGAAGCAATGCTCCGGGTTAAACACCATCGCCGTTGAAGTGTGGATGGCACAAGGCATCCCGCAAGGCGGGAGCAACGATGCCGTGACTGCCACATTGGCCAGCGCTCCCAGCGCAACGGTCATCGCGGTGTCGCGCTACTCCGGCGTTGTCCAGCCAAGTGGCGGGATGAATCCAATCGGCAACGTGATTTCCGGCAACACCAATGGCGCGAATACGAGCGCGGTGTGCTCCGGCGGCGTGCCGAGCGACGCGTATGCTTTCAATCTGACCACGACGGAAAATAACGCCGTGGTTTATAGCGCCGTTGCGATGAAAGGCAGAACGCATGCGCCGGGAGTAGGTTTTACGGAGCGGGCTGAAATCAAACAAGTTGGCGGTGGCCTCACCAGCTCAGTAGCGGTGGAAGACAAGATAGTTGCGGCCGCTGGAACCCCGCAAGGCGGGATCAACGGTTCATTCAGCGGCACGGCGGACTGGGCGGAAGTGGCTGTGGAGATCAAGCCGCAAACCGGCGGAACGGCGCAACAAACGATTGCACATGAAGAAACCCAAACCGGCGGCTCTTCAAACTCGACGACGGTGATGACTGCGGGAAATCTCACCGGTGCGAGCGGCGATCTTTACTTGGCGGCAATTTCCATGCAGCCGCGAGTCAATGTGCTTGCCGTATCCGGCCTTGGGCTGAACTGGACTTTGGTCAAGAAGCAATGCTCCGGGTTAAACACCACCGCCGTTGAAGTGTGGATGGCACAAGGCATCCCGCAAGGCGGGAGCAACGATGCCGTGACTGCCACATTGGCCAGCGCTCCCAGTGCAACGGTCATCGCGGTGTCGCGCTACTCCGGCGTTGTCCCGCCAAGTGGCGGGATGAATCCAATCGGCAACGTGATTTCCGGCAACACCAATGGCGCGAATACGAGCGCGGTGTGCTCCGGCGGCGTGCCGAGCGACGCGTATGCTTTCAATCTGACCACGACGGAA
>JBOHQZ010001451.1:0-1556 GCA_050732275.1 bacterium | reverse complement strand
GTAAAGACGGCCACAAGAGCTGTAACAGCGTTAGGCGATTTTTCCAAACCACCCACATTCCCGGCAACGCCAGCAGAATCAGCGGCGAGCCGAACCTTCCCAGCCAATACAGCATCCGGCCGATATAACTCACCATCCGCGTAATTTCAACATGCGGCGCCCAAACATAAAAGGCGTGGTCGGCGCGAAAGAAAAGAAAAGCCGTTGGACTGCCCCATTGTTGCCAACTGGCGAGCATCCACAGCGCCGGCCCCCAACCGAGCCCGAGAAAATTGCTGGTGACTTCTCGCGCGAGGCGCCGGTTCGGCGCGGCAATCGCTCGCCGGATTCTCATTCCGAACAGGGCCGGCAAAATGAACCACGCTTCGTAGCGCGTCAAACAAGCGAGACCATAAAACGCGAAAGCTGCGAACGAGCTGCGTCCGCTGATTTCGTTGCGAATAAAAAACGCCAAACTGCCAAAGAACAAGCCGAGAAAAACGACCTCCTGATACGGCATCAAAGAAAGAAAAACCACAAGCGAGTTGGTGGTGAAAAGTATGCCACCGATCAAAGCGGTGCGGCGCGTGGCAAACGTTTGCAAATAAAATGTGAACGCCGCGCCGGCCAAGCTGCCGATGACGGCAAAGACGAGACGCACGAGGACAACACTGTGCGACACGGTATAACTGCAATACACCAACACCTGTGTTACCGGCAGCCAGTGCGCCATTAATATTTGATCGCGAAAGAAGAGTCTGCCGGCAGCATCGTTTCCATACGGTACGGGAAAGATGAGCAGCAGCACGAGCCGAAATATAAGCCCGAGCGCAAAAATAAAAATCAAATCGCGCGATCTAGGCGCTTCCGCTTCGGGCATCCGCTATGCTCTCCCTCTTCGCCAATGGAATAAAAAGCCGATTTGGCCACAGCCTGAAACGGTGCAACAGAAACTTAACCAGCGTCACGAGCGTCATCACTCCATAAATCAAACATTGCCATAGCGAGGCCGACGAGGCGCCGGAAAAATATTTGGTGGCAATGGGAATCTCGGCGATGCGCTGGTGAAAAGCCACGGCTTGCACCAACACTTCCGTATCGAAACAAAATCCATCGGAGTTGCAACCGAACGGAATGATTTCGAGAAAAGCACGACTGTAGGCGCGATAGCCGGTGTGATATTCTGTCAGACGTTGGCGCAAAACCAAGTTTTCCCAAAAGGTCAGAAAACGATTCGCCATCCAGCGATAGAGCGGCATGCCGCCCCGTCTGGCGCTGCCGGGAATTATGAACCTGGAGCCGAGCACCAAATCGGCGCGATCTTCCGCCAGCGGTTGAATCAATTGCGGCAAAAGCGCCGGATCGTATTGGCCATCGGGATGGAGCATCACCACAATGTCGGCGCCACGACGTAGCGCTTCGCGATAGCAAGTTTTCTGATTGCCGCCATAACCAACGTTGCGCGGATGACGAATGAGCCGCAGCGCCAGCTTCGCGGCGATGGCAACGGTTTCATCTTCGCTGCCGTCATCCACCAGAATGATCTCATCAACCCATTCTGGGGCAATGGCATGATA
>JBOHQZ010001450.1:0-1556 GCA_050732275.1 bacterium | reverse complement strand
ATGCTCATCTGCGGCGGCATGTTCGGCGTCATGGAGGCAGCCTGTCGCGGCGCGAAAGAAATCGGCGGTACAACGATTGGAATTTTGCCAGGCAAGAACAAAACCGAGGCAAATGCGTTTGTTGATATTCCTATCGTCACGGGACTGAATGACGCGCGCAACGTCATCATTGCGCGGAGTGCCGATGGCGTGATCGCCGTGGACGGCGAATATGGCACGCTTTCGGAAATAGCGTTTTCATTGAAATTTGGCAAGCCGGTGATTGGCCTGAAGTTGTCGTTCGATATTCCCCATGTCATTCAGGCGGCAACCGCGGCTGAAGCAGTTGAGTTTTTGATGTCGCACCTAATAAATAATCCCGAATCTTCGGCGAGAAGAACTCTCTAACAAGGTCGGGAGAGTCGAATGATCAACCGCATGGAAGCACAATGAAAAAAGGCGTTCATCTCATCGTGAGTGGCATGGTTCAGGGCGTGGGCTTTCGCTATCACGTCCACCGCTCGGCGCGGCGGCATCTTTTGACGGGCTGGGTCAAAAATCTTCCGGATGGCCGGGTCGAAACGATCGCGGAAGGCAACGAAGAAGAGCTGCGCGAGTTTGCCAAAGAAGTGAAAAAAGGCTCGCGTTTTTCGCGCGTCGATGACGTGCAAGTGGAATGGTTGTCATTTACCAACCAATTCAAAAATTTTCAAATGATCGATTGAAAAATGCCTATAGCCGCAAAGGAGAATGCCATGCAAGAACTTGAACGCTACATTCGAAACATAAAAGATTTTCCCAAGCCGGGAATCGGCTTCAAGGATATTACAACGCTCTTAAAGGAGCCGCAGGCCTTCGCTCGAGCCGTCGATCTGATGGCCGCACATTTTCGCACGAAGCAAGTTCAGAAAGTTGTCGGCATCGAGTCGCGCGGATTTATTTTCGGCGCGCCGCTGGCGTTGCAGCTCGGCGCCGGTTTCGTTCCCGCTCGCAAGCCGAAGAAACTGCCTGCCACCACCATACGAGAAGAATATCAGCTCGAATACGGCACGGATGCCATCGAGATGCATCAGGATGCCATTACACAAGGCGAAAGGGTCGCCATCATTGATGATTTGTTGGCTACCGGTGGGACAGCTCGCGCGGTGAGCCGGCTCGTTGAACGATTGGGAGGCAAGTTGGTTGGTTTTGCCTTTCTTATTGAGTTGGATTTTCTGCACGGCCGGCAAAAGTTGGCGAGCCATGATATCCTTTCATTGGTTCACGTGCAATCGGAGTAGCCTTTTCTCCGGCGATGTCCAAGTATGGCAAAGGTTTGTCGTTTGCAATTTTAAAAACAATTCCGGCCTGAGCTGCGCAAGCCGGCTGAAACGACGATGCCCAAATCTCACGCCTGTCAAGGCTCGTTTATGTTGTATTGCCCAAAGAATCCGCTTCTGAATCGCAACCCGTTCCGAAAATACGGCCTGCCCATACTGATATTTCTTCCATAGACATTTTTCTTCGCAACGCTAAATTTTTAAGGAGAGAGGAAATCGCATGACAGACAAACCCGCCGGTTCGCAAGTCGAGCAGCT
>JBOHQZ010001449.1:0-1559 GCA_050732275.1 bacterium | reverse complement strand
GCTCGCGATCCGGCGTGATCTCGAGGCCGTTGACGATGATGTCATAGTTGTCGATGCGCAGGCCCGGCACCAATCCGTCCCATTGATTTTGCACGAATACCGGCTCGCGCCCAAGCTCCGCAGCGAGTGCGGCCACCAGATCCACCTCGAAGCCAAGCATGCGCGTCGGCTCCTGAGGATCGGGAAAAATAAAAGGCGCGCCACCCTCGGAATCTGCGCCCCAGCGCAAGACTTTAGATGATGGTGTTTGAGCGAATGTGGAGGTCGCGCAAAGCAAGAACAGAATTCCCGCAAAAAAAATCTTGACCATGGTAAATTAGTGAAGGCTCAGAAAAAGCATTTTCCAACGGATGAAAAGCGGCCAACGGATTTTTATTTTTGAATGATCCGTTGGCCGCCTTTATCCGTTGGTGTAATTTTCAAATGTTTACCCTTTGTTGCTTTTTGTTCCCAGGCGCTACAGAAACCGCTTGAGAAACTTGCGCGTCCGCTCGTCTTTCGGCGCGGAGAACATTTGCTCCGGCGGGGCGGTCTCTACGACTTCGCCACCCTCAAAGTAGACGATTTTATCCGCCACATCGCGCGCGAAGCGCATCTCGTGGGTAACGACGATCTGGGTCATGCCTTCTTCATCCAACTTTTGCATCACCAGCAAGACTTCATCCACCAGCCCGGGATCGAGCGCCGAGGTCGGCTCATCGTACAACATCACTTTCGGTTGCATGGCCAAAGCGCGGGCGATGGCGGCGCGTTGTTGTTGGCCGCCGGAAAGCTGCGTAGGATAATGATGCACGTGCGTCGACAGCCCGACTTTGTTCAACAGCTCGCGCGCCGTAGCCTCAGCCTGCGCCGCCGCGATACCCTTCACCACCATCGGCGCTTTCATGATATTTTGCAGTACCGTCAGGTGCGGAAAGAGATTGAAGCTTTGAAACACCATGCCGACATTGATGCGCAACTGCCGGACTTTGGCATGGAATTGATTATCAAGCGGCGCGTGTGCAGTAGCACGCTCCAAACTGATTTCGCCGATGGAAATTTTCCCTTGATCGAACACCTCAAGACAATTCAGGCATCGCAAGAAAGTCGATTTGCCGCAACCGGAAGGCCCGATGAGCACGGTCAGTTCTCGCGGCGCAATGTGCAAATCGACGCCTTTGAGCACGGCATTGCCGTGAAAGGACTTGTGCAAGCCCTTGACGGCGACGACAGTGTTGTTCTCTGCCACAGCGTTTTCTCTCATTCTTTGTTTGGCAGCTACTCTCCGTGAACTTCCACATGAGTTCGTGAAACAAATAACTATTTCATGTCATTTTCGGATGAATCTTTTTTAAATCCGGAACCATGCTTGACAACAAAAAAGATGCCTCCTGCATGACATGTTATTTGGAAGTTTCGCTATTCTGCAAACAACTCATCCATCATCTCGAACGCATAACGCAAATGCGGAATGACGATCGAGCCGCCGATGATGAGCGCGATGTTCATGGCCTCGTGCAACTCCTCGCGCGTCGCGCCTTCGGTGGCGCAGCGGTCAAGGTGGTAGAAAATGCAGTCAT
>JBOHQZ010001448.1:0-1562 GCA_050732275.1 bacterium | reverse complement strand
CAGCATGGGGCTGCGCATGCTCGGCCGGCGGGAAGATGCCGAAGACGCGGTGCAGACGGCTTTTCTCAAGCTGTATCGCGGCATCACGCAATTTCAGTTCGGCGCCAAATTCAGCACCTATCTGTTTCGCATTATGATGAACGTTTGCTTTGACATGATTCAGAAGCGCCAAAGCGACCGGCGCCGAACGCCGGAGGAGCCGGCGACGCACTTTTCGCCGAGCATCGAGCTGCGTTTGCAGCTTGAAGAGGCTATTGCGACACTGCCCGAACGCATGCGGGCGTGCTTCGTTTTGTTTGCGGTGGAAGAGCTTAAACAAGAGGAGATCGCCGAAATTTTGTCGCTGAACATAGGAACAGTGAAGTCACAAATCTTCAACGCGAAAACGCGCTTGCGCGCCTTGCTTTCTGATGTCCGCACTGAGGTGATGCCATGAATTGTGAAGTCTATCGCCAATTTGAATTGGGCGAGATGGAAGAAACCGCTTTCAATCGTCACGCGCCAAGCTGCGCCGAGTGCCAGCGGCTGCTCGCACAGGATGCGCAGTTGCTCACGTTGGCCAAAGACTTGAAGCCGCCGGTTGCAAACCCGTTGCTGTGGGCGAAGATTGAAAACATTCTGCGCGCCGAGCAGCAAAAGCGCCGTCCGGCATGGCTGGAGGCGCTGCAAGAGCACAAGTGGACGCTCCTGCGCCTGGCTGCGGTTTTGCTCGTGGCAGTTGGATTAGGTTCCTATTTTCTTTTCAAGCCGAAACCGAACGGCTCGCGATTGCTCGCCGGCGCGGCTCTGGAACAAGTTGAAACGAAGGAACGCGAACATGCCGCCGCCATCGCCGAGCTTGAGCGTGTCGCGCTGCCGCAAATGGCAAAGCTGGATATTGATCTGATGCTGCTCTACCGCGATCGGCTCGAAACCATCGATGCGCAAATCCTGAGGTGCAAGGAAGCGCTGGCGACCAATCCGGCGAATGCGCACATCAGGCGCTATCTGCTCGCCGCGCTGCAGGATAAAAAAGATACGCTGAAAGAGCTGGCTGATTTGGGCGGGTGAAGAATTGAACGGAACCCAAAAGCTTTCAAACCGCAAATTAACGCCAATGAACGCGAATAAAAATTCGCGTCTGCAAGATTGATTAACATGAGGTGCTTTATGAAAATGACGACAGCGATGGAAAAGAGTTTTATTCTCTTGTTGATTTTGACTTTCTGCGCAAGTTTTGCAATGGCGGGCGAACGCGCGCGAGTGACGGAGAGACGAACTTATTCCCAACGCATTGCTTCGGCGCCGGGAAAAACTTTGTATATCGACATGTCGCAGGCTGATATTATCGTGACCGGACAGGAGCAAAATGAAATTGTCGCGGAAGCCACCGTGGAGTTGAGCAAGGCTGATCCCGATCTCGTGAAAGAGTTTTTTGCAAGCACGGAGTTGGCGCTCGAACCGTATCGCCAGGGCTTTCGCGCCACTTTGAAAACGCCACGCGACAAATATCAGCGCAGCGACAGCGGATTTCGCCGTATGATGAATTTGATCTTCGACCGCAACGCCGACGGATTCTCAAT
>JBOHQZ010001447.1:0-1564 GCA_050732275.1 bacterium | reverse complement strand
TAGAGCATTGGCAGGGCAGGCTCGTCGGTGTTGTGTAAAACAATGAAAGGAGCGTAAAGATGAAAATTTTTGGCGGCATCGTGCTCGCGTTGCTCGTCATTGTGGGCGCGGGGTTGATTTATTTCTTCGCAAGCTTTCCCAAGGTTGGCGCAGCGCCGGATATTTCGATTCAAGCCACGCCGGAGAAAATCGCGCGCGGCCAATATCTGGCAAATCACGTGACCGTCTGCATCGACTGCCATTCCACGCGCAATTTTGATTATTATTCCGGCCCCGTTGTTTCCGGCACTGAAGGCAAGGGAGGAATGGAACTCACCGAAGCCGTCGGGACGTTCCGTCCGTCCAATATCACGCCTGCCGCGCTCGGCAACTGGACGGATGGTGAGATCGTGCGTGTCATCACTTCCGGCGTGAATAAAAATGGTGAAGCGCTCTTTCCGATGATGCCTTATCCGATTTATAACTTTTTGGCGCAAGATGACGTGGAAGCCATCGTGGCGTATCTTCGAACTTTGCCGGCCATCGAAAACGAAATGGCGAAATCAGAAGTCAACTTCCCGCTCAATATCATCATGCGGACGATTCCACAACCGTACAAGCCGCAGCCGCGTCCCGCTCCCTCAGACACCCTGGCGTATGGCAAATATTTGAGCACTATCGCCGGGTGCCAGTTCTGCCACACACCCACGGACGACAAAGGCCAACCGCTGCCCGGCATGGATTTCGCCGGCGGCATGGAATTTAAATTTCCGTGGGGAGCGGTTGTGCGTTCGGCAAACATTTCGCCGGAGGAAGATACCGGCCTCGGCGCGTGGGACAAAGCCTATTTTGTCGGACGTTTCAAAGAGTACGCCGATTCCGCCGGCAGCAATATTCCGGTTGCCAAGGACGGCGAGAACACCGTGATGCCGTGGACTATGTACGCGGGAATGTCGGAGCAAGACCTCAGCGCGATTTACAGCTTTTTGCGCACTGCGAAGCCGGTGCAGAACGTCGTGGAGAAACACGCGAAAGCGGAATCAAACGGCAAGTGAGAACGTTGCAATGGTGAAGAAAAAAGCGGCGCCCCAAAATTTCGGAAAATTGCTCAAGGCGCGTTTACGCAGCGCGCCGATAAGCCATTTTCTCGGCCACCGTTTGACCGTCTGCAAAGACGGCCGCGCCGAAGTGCGGCTGCCGTATCGCGCCGAGTTTCAACAAAGCTACGGCGTGGTACACGGCGGCATCGTCGCCACGGTCGCCGATACCGCCGGATTTTTTGCGGCGGCCTCGGTAAGCCCGGAGCAGATGGTCACCACGGTGGAATTTAAGATCAACCTGCTCAGCGGGGCGCGCGAGGAAGAGCTGCGCGGCGTCGGTCGCGTTATTCGCAACGGCCGCCAACTAATCGTATGTGAAATGATCGTTTATGGCCGGCAGCGCCGCAAGATTGCCCTGGCTTCTGGCACTTACGCCCGCTTGGACCAAAACTGGACGTAATGCAGACCGCCGGCCTGCTCAATAGTTTTTCCGCAGTAAGACAGTATGAACGGCGATGACCACAACCAAAATGAATTGTCAATTG
>JBOHQZ010001446.1:0-1564 GCA_050732275.1 bacterium | reverse complement strand
CATCAACACCACTTCGTGGATGGGCGCGGACACCGCCAATCATTACGAATATTATCCCTATGTCAATCTCGGGCATTACGCTCTGTATCCGCTGGTGGACAAAGCATTTCAAGACACGCTCGCGGGTTATTATCGCCACGGCCTTGAAGGCGTTCTGCGGCGCGCCAAACAAAATCCCTATCGCATGGGCGTGCCGTTCATCTGGTGCTCGTTCAATTTGGTCACGGATTTCATTGCGCATGGCCTGGCTTATGAAAAAATGACCGGCGACAAGCAGTATCATCAATTCGTTTTGGAAAATCGCGATTGGCTGCTCGGCCGCAATCCGTGGGGCATCAGCGCCTTTGTCGGCATTCCCGCGCAGGGCGGCAATACGCCGCAATTTCCTCACAGCGTGATTGCTGACAAAACCGGACGAGAAATCACCGGCGGGCTAAACGATGGTCCGGTGTATACCAGCATTTTTAAAAGCCTCAAAGGCATTCGCCTGTCGCGCGAAGATCAATACGCCGCGTTTCAATCCGATCTCGTGGTTTATCACGACGACCGTTGGGACTATTCCACCAACGAGCCGATCATGGACGGCACCGCGAACGCTTCGTTTTTCATGGCGCATTTCGCGAGGTAAAGCATTAGCGTTAATTCGCGCTCATTCGCGGTTAATCATTAATGGCGCAATTATCTGCGGGTTTTTGCAGAAATCCCGTTGCTCGCACAACGCCGCCAACGTTGTTTTTAGCGCGAAAAGAAAAAATACTTGCGGGGCAAAAGCAGGCTAGCTATCTTATCCCTTGCAAAGCCAATCATAGATTGTGTCGTATTCACTGCACATTTCATTTTACTTGGAATGCTTCCCATGTCACACTCCCCCACCCTCATCGAAAAAATTGCCGAAAAGCTTCATCTCATTCCGAATCTGCATCAAGAACTCGGTACGGAAGTTCCGCGTCTCACTGAGCCGGGGAAATTGACCGACTACCCGCCGCCGGAGCAATGGGACGATTGGGTGGAATACGAAGCCAAGAGCTGGCCGCGGCGGAATGCGAAACATTACATGATCGTGCCGACGACGTGCTTCAATTGCGAGGCCGGTTGCGGGCTGCTGAGCTACGTCGAAAAATCGACGCTGCAAGTGCGCAAGTTTGAGGGCAATCCATATCATCCCGGCAGTCGCGGGCGCAACTGCGCGAAAGGGCCAGCGACCATCAATCAAATTAATGATACGGATCGGATTCTCTACCCACAGAAGCGCGCGGGCAAACGCGGCGAGGGCCAGTGGGAACGCGTTTCGTGGGATGCGGTGCTTGATGATATTGCCGGGCGCATTCGCAAAGCGCTGCAGGAAAAGCGGCACAATGAAGTTGTTTATCACGTTGGCCGGCCCGGACATGAAGGTTACATCGATCGCATTCTCCAATCGTGGGGCATCGATGGGCACAACAGCCACACGAACATTTGTTCAGCAGGCGCGCGGTTTGGATATGCGATCTGGCAGATGTATGATCGGCCCTCGCCGGATCATGCCAATGCGAATTTCATTTTGCTCATCAGCGCGCACCTCGAG
>JBOHQZ010001445.1:0-1576 GCA_050732275.1 bacterium | reverse complement strand
AGCGGCTAATTCGGCAAAACGTTGCTCATTGGTGCTCTCCGCAGCTCGCAAGGCTCCTACGATCATCGGGCGAAACGCGTAAGCAATCTGCTCGTAGCTTTGTACTTGTGCGGCTTCGATTTTTTCTCCATTTTTAGAAAATTGTATTTCGCGTGGAAATCCTGCTTTTTGCAAATAGGTGAAGAAGAATTCGGCTTCACGTTTTGCGGCGGCTATAAAATCATCACGCGACAATAGTTTGCCAATCGCTGCCAGCGCCTGCGTTTGGCCATTGGCCCAACCGTGCCAGATATTTTGCCAGGAGAGAAACGCTCCATAAGGAAAATTTTGCTCGTCGCCAAGCTGCATCGCCAGAAAGGCCTCGCCCAATTTTTCCAAATACGTTTTGACGGCCGGATCTTTCGCGGCGCGATAGTAAGCGCTCAATCCCAAAACCAATTCCGACGTGGCATCGCCGGCGGAGTTATACAAAAGCCATCGCGGCACTTTGAAGCCATTGATTGAATCAATATTCGGATAACGCAGCAGCAACGTATCAAGGTGCACAAAGGCTTTCTGCAGATGTTGTTGCAAGGTTTTGGCATAAGCCGGATCGCGCGCGTGTAAAACTCTGTAGCCTTCCCCGAAGGCCCATACGCCTCGAGCCGCCCACCAACCAAAACTCTTGAAGCTGGTCCGGCCGTCGCGGTTAATCGAACGATCGGCAAAAATGAAATTGTAAAACTGGCCGTCGTCGGCTTGCAGATAGCGGCAAAAATCAATCAACCGCCGGGCGCGGCGCAAACTCGAGGTGTCGCCAGTGACTTCAAAATGGCGCAGATAAACCACGGCGGCGCGCGCCGCATCATCGACGCACGCAATGCCTTCGTTGCCGGCGTCAACCCATTTATAGTCGGGATATTCCGAATAAATGTGGATGATGGCCATAAGTTGGCCGTCAATCGTCACTTCTTCATAAAGGTGGTTCAGATGCGCCAAGTTGGTCAGACGGAGATGAACCCGCTCGCTCTGTGCAAAAGCGCACTGCAGAGTCAAAAAAACTATTAAGCAGGAAAAAGTTATCCGCTGAACTTCACCGAAATCACCGAGTGTCGCCGAATTTTTTTTCCGGCGAATCTCGGTGGCTTCGGCGTTTCTTGGCAGTGAATTTTCTTGCTTTTTTTGCAACGATCGCACTTGCATAGAATAAAATAATTCCGTGAGCTGCTCCCTACGGGCGTAGCCATTTCCGTGAGCGAATCATTTTTTCTTTAGGATTTTATCAGGGCAATTCGTAAAATCCGGATACAATAAGCGTTTTCTTGTTGATTCATTCTTTCAATCCGGTTGCCGCCATGCTTTCAATAAAATACTTTTGGAAAAAAGCGTAAGCCACAACGATGGGCAAGGCCAAGAGAGTTGCTGCGGCCAATTGCACGCCGAGCTGGCTCTCTGCCGCGCCGCCGGTCACGAACAGGGCGACAAGCTGAGGCATCACCATCAGCTCGCTTTTGCGAATGGCCAACATCGGCCACAACACTTCATTCCAGATTCCCATGAAGGTGAGAATACCGGCGGTGATCAGGGTCGGCACCGA
>JBOHQZ010001444.1:0-1576 GCA_050732275.1 bacterium | reverse complement strand
CTCCTCGTGCAAAACTATCGACTCACTTCACTCACTGACGATCAGCAAATTCTGCGCAGCCGTCTCAATCAAATGCAAACACGCGTCCAAAACCTGGGGCGGCGCCTCAACGGCTTGGATGGCGAAGACGCTCTCGAATTGACTGACCGCAACGCGCTGCCGGCGTTTCGCAATCTGCCGGCAGAAGCCGGCAATGCCGCCAACGGCGGCCTTGCAGAGACAGGGCTGGCGCGTCCGTCCGGCTCCGCCAAGCGCGGCCCGCTCGGTCTCGCCTGGACGGACAGCAGCAAGACGCTGCGTGAGCAAAACGAGAGGGAAGTTTCAGTTTTTTACGGCCAGGGCGGCGGGGCTTTCGTCGACGACGAAGATAATATCTATCCAAATTTGCTGGAAAAAGAGCGCGCCAATTCCTTCATTCACGCGACGAAAGCGGCAACGGAAAACAATAATGGCGCCGCCGCGGACGCCGGCGACGACCTGATTTCTCAATTGGAAGCGCATCTTTCCAAAACGCAAGCGCTGCAAAAAACCATCGTCGCGAAATTCGAGCTTCGCCGCAAACAACTCGAGCACATTCCTTCGATCAAGCCGCTGTTGAGCGGCCGCATCACCGATCTCTTCGGCAAGCGCAAGGATCCATTCGTATACCGCACCCGCCATCATCAGGGCCTGGATATCGGCGCGCCGAACGGCACCGAGGTTTTTGCGCCGGCCAACGGCGTGGTCGAGTTTGTGAAAACCTCGTATCGCCGCAACCGCGGCTATGGCCGGGCCGTCGTGATCAATCACGGCTACGGCATCAAAACGCTTTACGGCCATCTTTCCGAAGTCAAAGTCAAAGCCGGCCAAAGACTCGAGCGCTGGGACATCGTCGGCCTCGTCGGCGAAACCGGCCGCGCCACCGGCCCGCACCTGCACTACGAAGTGTGGGTGGACGGCGAAGCCACGGATCCGATGCGGTTTATTTTGAATAACTAAAATGAAAAAATGCTTTATTATTCTTGCATGCTTAAGTTGGCTCCTTTCCGCTATTTCATGCAAAGGCATAATTTATTCGCCATCAGAAACAAATTTTATCTCCGTCGATAGGCCCACCGAAGGGTTCACTGTCGATCTAACTACCCAAACGGATACGGTTTACGCCTGGGGACAAACCCGCTTGCGTTTCCACTCAGATCACAGTCGAAATGCGTATCGCTTTGGATTTGCCGTCGTCTATCTCGATTCAATTATAATTAGCAAATCAGAGCGTCTTGATGAATTCATTTTTGAGTCGACCCGATTCCGCAATGGCATTCACAAACTGCGTATCGAGGTATGGGCACATACACAAAGCCACAGCCTGGCCGATCTCCTTGATGCCGAATTTTTTGTGGGTGCAAATGACTGGCCCATGATTATCGATAACACCTATCCTGCTGCGCCGATCAATTTAGCGAGTATGGAGCGCCGCGACGGCGGGCTGCAAATAAATTGGGAAAACTACTCATGCGTTAATTTTCAAGAATATCGCATCGTTCAGGTTAACACGGATCGCCATGGCTACAAGACTGAAAAATTACGCGCCGTCATCACG
>JBOHQZ010001443.1:0-1577 GCA_050732275.1 bacterium | reverse complement strand
TTATAGCGTTACGAGCGGGCAGTGGCTTGGACCGGTGAATGTTGCTTCCGCAACCGTACACGCCGCCGAAGTTACCGGACTGAAGCCCAACACAAAATATTTTTATGAAGTGTCGGACGGCAAGACGGCACTCGCCATCGGCCCGGATTATTTTTTTGTCACTCATCCGCCGGTGGGCAGCCGCGTGCCGTTCAGTTTCATCGCCGCCGGTGATTTGGGCGATGGCTCGCAAACCCAAATAGATGTTGCCGCCCGCATGATGGCCGAGCGACCGAAGCACAAGTTCGCGCTTTTTCTCGGCGACATTACGTACACCAACGGTACGAGCGGCGGGTATCTCAAAGACTATTTCCCCATTTATCAAGATCTCATCCGCAATTTTTGCGCTTGGCCGGCTTTGGGCAATCACGACGTTGACGACGGGGTAGCGGGGGCTTACGCCGAGTTTTTTTATACACCGGCGAACAATTCAGCCGGCATCGAGAATTATTATTCGTTCGATTATGCCAACGCCCATATCATCTCGCTCGATAGCGAGATTTCGGTGTCGGGTGATGACCTAATCAAACAGCTCGACTGGGCGAAGAAGGATTTGTCTGACGCCAAAAGTCGCGGCCAGCGGTGGCTGATCGCAGTATTTCACCGGCCGCCATATAGCTTCGGCACGCACGAGGACGATGATTTCACCAAACCCACTTTCGTTCCCGTACTCGAGGCCGCGGGCGTGGATTTGGTTCTGTGCGGCCACTCGCACGTCGCCGAGCGCAGCTTTCTGCTCAACAACCATAAAATCGTCAGCAATGATTTGAGCAATTATCCGAAAAACGGCGCTGCTCCGGGCACGGTTTACGTGGTTTCGGGCAGCGGCGGTAAAAACGGCGCGATAGAGGGAACGCATCCGCTCATGGCATTTCAACAGGACGGTCGCGGCGGTTTTGAAATCATTTACATCAACGGTGACACGCTCAAGGGTAAATACATGACGAAGGAAGGGGGCAGCATCGACAGCTTCACGATGATTAAAAAGGGCGGCGCCACCGGCGTCGAAACCGCGCCCAATGCGCAGCACCCGCTGCAATACGTGTTGAGTTATCCGAATCCTTTCCGGCCAGGCCGGGGGAATGAGACAGCGCACATCGTCTTCGAGATTTCCCAAACCATGCCGGTGCAAGCGGCCGTGTATGATCTCGCCGGCCGTGAAGTCGTGCGATTGAGCGACGGTGAGTTTTTGCAGCCGGGACGTCACCTGTTGCAATGGAACGGCACGGATGCCAACAATGCGCCGGTAGCCGCCGGCGCCTATTTTTGCCGCTTGCAGGTGGGGCCGCAGGTTCACACCACGCAAATTCTGCTGTTGCCGTGATATCCCGTTCCCGTTGCAAAATTGTTAAAATTTTCCTTGATTTCTTGGCCTGACGCTTTTATATTATCCGGGGTTTTATTTTGACACGCACAACGCGGACGAGCCGCAACCAAACAGGTTTAATCAGCTCAATCCGCTTTATCCGCATACAAAAAATAGTAAGCGGATTGAGCTGATTAAGCGGATAAATTTTTTGTTTTTACACAGATTTGCA
>JBOHQZ010001442.1:0-1577 GCA_050732275.1 bacterium | reverse complement strand
CCGGTATTACCAGCGTCGCGCCGGCCGCAATGACCGCGATCAAGCAAGGAACCAAACTATCGTGTTGGCACAAAGACGAAGCGCAGAGCAAACGATCGCTCGAAGACAATTCGAGTTCTGCAATCATCTTCTCGGCCTGGCGCACCAAATCGGCGTGCGCGCGCATCTCGAGTTTGGGAGCGTTTGCCTTGGCCGCAGCTAAATGAATCACCGCCGGATGTTCGGTAAAAATTGTTCTCGTCTCAAGCGCGTGCGCTTTGCCGTTCGGCGCCGGCAGCGAAACGACCGTATCAGCGAGCTGGCTCGGCGCTGCCGCTTTGCCATTGCGCGCAGTTTCGGGCACGGCGCTTTTGCGCTCGCGGCCGGGATTGCTCAGCGTAACGATGTTGTCTTCTTCAAAGATGGCGATTGCCAGCGGCAATAAAGGCGCGCCATGCGGGCCAGGCTCGGCCAACACTTTGTCGAGCAGGGTTTTGTATTCCGGCGTGGTAATGACGGCGCTGACCTCCGCGAGCGCAAGCGCCGCCCGCAAATCGTGTTCACGGCTCGTCACCTCGAGCGGCACGGCGACGCCGCCGGCACGCACCAATCCGAAAAAAGTGATCACCAGCTCCAGCGAGTTCGGGATCAGTATTCCCACGCGCTGGCCAGGCCGCAACGCAATCGACTGAAAATACCCCTCCATCCACTCCACGTAAAGCTGGAGCTCGAAAAAAGTGATGCGGCGATCTTCATAAACGATGGCCGTCGCATCCGAGTGGGCCAAGGCGGCTTTGTCAAACAATTGGTTCAGCATACCTAAAGTTTCGATATAAGTATTTTCAATCAATTACCGACTTTCCAGCGTTTTGCGGAAGGTTTGTCGTAACGCCTTTAAGCGCCGGGTGCGTGAATTAACACAAAATTGTATAATTAAGCTCGAAGCATATCGTAAATCCGCAAGCGCAATGCCCGAAGGCTACGCCCGTAGGGCAACACGACAAAAAAATTATCCTTCAACCAGCAAGCTGACTTCTTCCGCCAGCGTATTCCGCACCTGCGGCCGCGAGAGGCTCGTCAAAACCTCATCGTAATTATTCAGCACGTGTTCTATTTTTACGGCGAGATCGCGTTCGTCGCCGGTTTTGAAAATAATCACTTCTTTGGGGCGCAGCTCATTTTCACATCCCACCACGGGAATCCCCATCGACAGGGCTTCCAAAACCGAAGTGCAAACGCCGTCATAAACATAGCTGCGCACGAAAACCTTGGTGCGTTTCACCACCGTGAGAAACGTGTCGTGCGGCAAATCCTCCGCCCAATAAATATTTTCGGCCAAACTCAATTCATCGATCAACTTGAACAACGGGCCGGCGTCCATGTCCTCGACTTTTTTGGTCGAGCCGATGAAAATCATGCCGAGCTGCGGCCACTGCTTTTTTAAAATGGCCAAAGCGCGCAGCGTCGTCTCGAGATGAAAAGTCGGGCGCAGCAGGCTATACGACGACAGCACCGGCGAATGTTGGCGCAAAAAATTTTCCAGCGCCGGCTCGAGCGTCTGTGGCTTAAATTCCAAATATTGGGCGCTGAAAGCCGGT
>JBOHQZ010001441.1:0-1581 GCA_050732275.1 bacterium | reverse complement strand
CCGTCGCCATCCCAATCGGCAAACGCCGGGGCAGCAAAAAAACCGACGTCGATGCCGGCAAATATTTTCTGCTCGAAAGCGAAAGAGTCCGCCGCCACGCCGCGAAGATAGAGCATCGTCCCGTCGAACCCGCCAATGAAGAGATCCAGCCGTCCGTCGCGGTTCCAATCGTGCAAAAATGGAACGCCATATTCAAAGTTGGAGGCGGGTTGAAATTTTTTCTTGAATTGAAAACGCGGCGCGTTCGTTTGGCCGACATTCTCGAAGATATTGATCATGGCGCTGTCCACGACGCCGACGAAAAGATCATAATCGCCGTCGCGATCGCTGTCGGCAAAGTGCGGCGTTGCGGCGCTACCGGCGTTGATATTCTCAAAGTCGTTCGTGACCCAAGCAAAGTCAGGTACGCTTGGAGAACCGCGATTTTCATAAAAAGCGATTTTTCCGAAAAACGATCCGACAAAAAGATCGAGGTCGCCATCCGCATCGATATCGACGAAGGCCGGCGTCGCTGAAAAATGGGTATTCGGCTGAATGAACGGCAATGCGTCGGTCGCCCATTGCAAAGCCGGCGCCATTGCCGAGCCGATGTTTTCATAAAAACTGATTTGGCCGTCGATGTTGCCGATAAAAAGATCCAGATCACCGTCCGCATCGATGTCGGCCAATGCCGGCGCGCTATTGCTGCCAACGTCGATCATTGTCAGAAAATTGTTGGTAACGGGTTGCAGTTGCGGGCCAGTCGCTGTGCCGGCATTCCGATAGAAGATGAAGTTATTCAGGCTCTGTTGCAGGCAAGCCACGAAGAAGTCAAGATCGCCGTCGCCATCGATGTCGGCGAAGCGCGGAATATTATAGCCGTTCGTTATCACCGGCTGCGGCTTCGGGAACAAGGTATCTGTCATCGCAACTTTGGCCTCGCGAGAATCGCCATCGTTGCGCAAGTAGTACATCCCTTTGTGGAAAAAATCGCCGTAGAAAAAATCGAGATCGCCGTCGCCGTCGAGATCGGCAAATTCTATGGCGCTGGCGCCGTGCCGCTTTGGGCCGAAAGGCGATTGGGAGTGCGGAGGTGGGGCCGGTTTGCCAAATGAAACAATCAGCAAATCTTGCCACCTTTCGGTTTCAAATTGAAATAAGGTCGCATGCCGGCTGCCGATGTTTTTATAGGAAGAGATTTCGCCGGTGATAATGCCGCTAAAAAAGTCGTAATCGCGGTCGGCATCGATGTCGGCAAAGGCCGGTATGCTGGTCAATTGGCTGAACACTGGCTGGCCGTTAAAACTCAACACGGTGCGCTCTTCGAGAACGAAGTTGGCTTGCCTGCCGGAGCCATTGTTGCGGTAAAAGGTGAGGCCATCGTTCTCATTGGCATGGAATAAATCCGGATCCCCGTCGCTTTCCATATCCACGAAATAAAACCAGTTCCGCACGTTGATATTCTTAAAGGCATCGGGAACCAGGCGGAATTGGGGGGCACGAAATGTGCCAATATTCTCCAACAAAGTTAATTGCCCGTCAGCATCTGAAATGAAGAGATCGAAATCACCGTCACTATCAATGTCGGCAAATTGGGGAATG
>JBOHQZ010001440.1:0-1581 GCA_050732275.1 bacterium | reverse complement strand
ATGATTGCAGAACTCGAATTGTCTTCGAGCGATCGTTTGCTCTGCGCTTCGTCTTTGTGCCAACACGATAGTTTGGTTCCTTGCTTGATCGCGGTCATTGCGGCCGGCGCGACGCTGGTAATACCGGTGTCACGCGAATGGCGCATGATTCAGCCAATACTGACCGAAGAACGCATTACTGTTTTGGCAGGCTCTGCCGCGATGCCGGCGCGTTTGGCGGAGATGGAATCCCGCCAAGGCGGGACGGAAATTTCCGCGCTGCGATGGTGTTTATGCCTGGGCGCGCCGTTAACGCCGGAGATCGGCAAAAGTTTAAATAAAAAAATCGGCTTCCGGGTTTGGACCGTCGCCGATAGCACGAACCCTGCCGTCGTTCCGCCGCGGCTCTGATCGCAGCGAATGCCGGAAAATTCCCGTTTCTTCGAGGCTTCTGATAGCGGGTGATTCAGAGATTTTCGAGAAGGGAAAGAGACCTTGTTGACCATCGAAAAAAATTCTCAGCGCACCTCGGCTGACAAAAACAAAGAGCTTGAAGCGGTGTTGCGCTCCCACCAAACGCGTATCCGCGTGGTAGGCTGTGGCGGCGGCGGCAATAACACCATTACGCGCTTGATGGAGCTCGGCGTCAAAGGGGTTGAAACCCTGGCGATCAACACCGACGCGCAAGACTTGCTCGCGGCGAATGCCGACGACAAAATTTTAATCGGCAAAAATATCACCAAAGGGCTTGGCGCCGGCAGCAATCCGCAAATCGGCGAAGACTCCGCGCGGGAGAATCAGCAGGAAATCGAAGAGGCGCTGCAGAACGCGGATATGGTGTTCGTCACTTGCGGTCTCGGCGGCGGCACCGGCACCGGCTCGGCGCCGATCGTGGCAGAAATTTCGAAAAAGCTCGGCGCCTTGACGATCGCGGTGGTGACGCTGCCCTTTACCGAAGAAGGTATCGTGCGTTTGGAAAATGCCAAGCTCGGCCTCGAAAAATTGCGCCAGAACACGGATACCATCATCGTCATTCAAAACGACCGGCTGCTCGAGATCGTTCCGGATCTGCCGCTCGACATGGCGTTTAAAGTTGCAGATGAAACTTTGGTCAATGCCGTGAAAGGCGTCACCGAGCTGATCACGGAAAAGGGTTTGGTCAATCTCGATTTTGCCGACGTGCGCGCTATTATGCAAAACGGCGGCACGGCGATGATCGGCATCGGCGAGAGCGAAGGCATGGACGGCGCGCAAGCGGCGGTAGCTTTGGCGATGCAGAATAAGCTGCTCTCCGTCGATATCACCGGCGCCAAAAGCGCGCTGATCAACGTTACTGGCGGCGCGCAGATGCCGCTGAAAGACGCCAAACGGGTGATGCAAATCGTCGCTGAAAGATTGGATACTACGGCCAAGCTGATTTGGGGGGCGCGCATCGATCCGAGCCTCGATAAAACCGTTCGCGTTATGCTGATTGTAACCGGCTTGTCGGAAAAGCCTCGTGCCGCGGCGAGGGGAGAACGGAAAGCCATGGTCGAGGCGACAGTTTCGGCGCCGTCTCCGGCCAGAGAACGAGCGCCAAATGGAAATGGCGTCGAGCCAAAT
>JBOHQZ010001439.1:0-1587 GCA_050732275.1 bacterium | reverse complement strand
CCGATAGGGTGCAAGCGGCCGAGCATCGCCACGGCAATGCCGGTATAGCCATAACCAGGGGAAATATTTTCGTAAAGCCGATGCGTCACGCCGGCAACTTCGACGAGGCCACCCAACGCGGCAATGCCGCCACTGAGTGCGATGGCAGCAACGATGTGCCACGAAACATTGATTCCGGCAAAACGCACGGCCTTGGAATTTTGTCCGATGACGCGCAGCCGAAATCCGAAAGGTAGTCGAAATAACATGAGCCATATTATACCGGCAAGCAACGCGGCGATGATCACGCCACTGTGTAGTCGCGTTCCGGGCCAAAGCTGTGACAAACGCGCCGCTTCGACAAGGCGATCCGACTGCGGATACGTTTGCGCGGTTTCCTGCAAAGGGCCGTGTACGGCATAACCAAGTATTTGCAGCGCAATCACATTGAGCATGATGGTGGTAATGACTTCGGAAACGCCACGGCGCTCGCGCAGCCAACCGGCGATTGTCCCCCAAAAGGCGCCGGCTACAAATGCCCCCAAAAGCATTATCAAAAGCAAGGGCACTGCGGCGTGAATCGTCTTGACGCCGATTGCTGTGCCAATCAACGCGCCGAGAATGAATTGTCCATCGGCGCCGATATTCCAAATTCCGGCGCGGAACGCCAACGTCACGGAGAGTCCGGTAAAAATCAGAGGCGTCGTTTTGAGCAGGGTTTCGCTGAAGCTATAAGCGTTGCCCACGGCGCCGTGCCAGATCGTTAAAAAAGCGTCCACGGGTGAATGGCCGGAAGCGCTCAGGAGCAAGGCGCCAACTGCAGAAGCGCTCAGAAAGGCGAGAGCCGCGGGTAAGAGAAGTCGCGCGGATTCAAAAAGCGAAGTGGTGAGCATCCTGAGCTGCAAAGCAAAACCTCGATTTTTTAATTACCCCGATTTTGCATTGTTAGCTAAAATTTCCACTCAATTGATTTCAATAACTGCAGGAAAATCGGGGCCTGCCCTGCCAAGGCCTTAGGCAGGCCAGGGTTTGAATTTTATATGTGTAAAATTAAGGTATTACAGACTGGCAGTCTGTGCTACGGTCTTCCCTGCCATCCACAATCCGACTTGCGTCGTGAAGGTTTCCGGCGTTGCCCATCCCATCAAGCGGCCGGCGTGCAAAACAAAAAAGCGGTCGCACAGCGCGTAGATTTCTTCCAAATCAGTCGAGAAGAGCAGAACCGCGCCGCCGCGTTCGCGCATTTGCCGCAAGCGCTGGTGAATCGCCGCGGTGGCGGCAACGTCGACGCCCCAGGTCGGATTCATGGCGATGAGCACTTCCGGATTGGTGCTGAGGGCGCGGCCGAGCAAAAGTTTTTGTTGATTGCCGCCGGAAAGCTCGTGCAGCTTTTGCTCCGGACCTTTACAGATGACATTGAAATCTTCCACGACTTGCCGCGCGTGGCGTTCGATTTTCGGCGGCGAGAGAAAACCCGCTCGACGGAATTGGGCGTCGTCGCTGCGTTCCAACACGAGATTGTCTGCCACCGAAAATTCCGCCACAAAAGCCTCGGCGCGGCGATCCGGCGGAATAAAGCCGATCCGGCGCCGATCAAGCCGGCGAGGG
>JBOHQZ010001438.1:0-1587 GCA_050732275.1 bacterium | reverse complement strand
AGCTGCAATTCAACCGTGGCGTCGCTGCCGGCTTCGGCGGTGACGCTGACGTTCTCGGTTTTATAACCGATAATGTTGACAACGAGATTATAATTGCCGGGCCGAACGCGCGCGATCACAAAGCTGCCGTCGCCGGCGGTGCTGGCGCCTCGGCTGGTACCTGCGATGATGACGTTGGCCCCGGGCAGGCCATTGCCGGTTTCGGCGTCTTTGACCAATCCCTTAATCGCGCTAAAAGTTTGGGCGGCGGATGAGAAGGGGTTGGTTAGATTGAATAAAACGAGGCAAATGAATGCAGTCGTTGCAACTCTCCGCATGGTGATCTCCCGGAAATCATTGCATAGCGTAATTGTTGGTGGCAATTTTCGACAGCGTCTGCTGCGCATTGGTAACATGCAACGGGTGGAGATAAAGATTTTCAGCGAGGGAACGCTGCAAATGCGTTTTCGCTTTTTCCCGTTGATTGGCAGCGAAATAGATCATGCCGGCATGATAAGACAGCGTAGCACGGCGGGTGTTCAATTGCAGCGCTTGCTCGATGAGCGGCAGGGCTTCTTGCACTTGGCCGTTTTTGTAAAGCGCCCACGCATAAGTTTCGAGCACGTCGATATTGCCCGGACGCGCTTCATACTCGCTCTTGGCGCGTTTGAGCGCCGCGGCGAGATTCAGGCCGTGATTGGAGCAGAACATCGCGAACTCGCGATTGATGTTCCAGCCGCCTTGTTCGTGCTGGCCGAAGGTTTTCAAAACTTCTTGCGCGGTGGAGTCGGCAAGGCTCGCCTCGCTGGCAGCGCGATAGATATCCACAAGCTGCTCGATGAAGGCGTGGTCAGGTACGATTCGATAAGCCTCTTGTAAAAGCGCAATCGCCTTGGTGTAATTTTTCTTCGCGCTATTGGCTTGCGCCAAACCCGCGGCCGCATAAGCGTAGTTGGGGCGCTCCTCTAAAATTCCTTTAAAAATGAACGCGGCGGTGTCTGCTTTGCCTTGTTGGAGATAAAGCATTCCCAACTGATGCAAAGCCCACGCGCGGTTTTCTTGTCCGGCAATGCCGGCGTCACATGCCATGCGCATTGCAGCAATGGCACCGTCGAGGTCGCCGTGCAGCTCTCGCAAATACGAAGCGCGGGCGTATGAGCGCAAATCCGGACGAATGCTCAACATTTTGTCGCAGGCTTTCACCGCTTCGTCGTATTCGCCTAGCTCGATGAGCGCATCGGTGAGGACGCCGTGTGAAAAGGCGCTATAAGGAGCGCGGAGAATGACAATTTGCGCCAGCCGTTTGGCCTCTTGAAATTGGTGCAGCGTCATCATGAGTGAGGCTTTATTGATGAGCGCTTGAAAATTCTCCGGCTCCAGGCTCAAGGCTTTGTCGAGCAATTCTTGCGTTTCAGGAATATAGCGATGGTGATTGCCGGTGACGCGCGCTTCCTGCAAGAAAACCTGCGCCAGCTCGATATAATTCTTCGCCACCTCCGGCTTGCGCCGAATTTCGGTTTCATAATATTCGGCGGCTTTTTGCGCGTTCAAAAATTCCGAGGACGGGATGATTTCGGCGGCGCGTTTGTCGAACTTGGGAAAAGCCGG
>JBOHQZ010001437.1:0-1588 GCA_050732275.1 bacterium | reverse complement strand
TTGACCCGCGAGCTGATCGAGCGAACCGGTGCGCCGGTCATCGAAGCGGCGAGCGAAGGGCAGTCGCTCTTGGCGCGATTCTTTTCGCTCATCTTTTTGGGAGATATGGCAAGTGTTTACGCCGCCGTGCTCAACGGCATCGACCCCACGCCGGTGGAAAAGATTGACTACTTAAAAAATCGCCTGACAAAAGCGCAACCGGCGTGATGCCGCAATCGTAACCATATCCGTAGTATCTCGAGTTGTAACGCTTCTCACTTTTAAGCAAATCATTTTAAGGAGAGCTTCATGGCTTCGATGATATTCACCTCCGAATCCGTCACCGAAGGGCATCCCGATAAAATCGCGGATCAGATTTCCGATGCGGTGCTCGATGCGATTTTTGCCCAAGATCCGCGCGGCCGCGTCGCCTGCGAAACCTTTGTCATGACCGGAATCGCCATTGTGGGCGGCGAAATCACCACCGATTGCTACGTGGATATTCCCGCGCTGGTGCGCCAGGCGATCAAAGACATCGGCTATGTCGATGCCAGTTATGGCTACGATTATCTCACCTGCTCCGTGCTGACTTCGATCAACAAACAGTCACCCGATATCGCGATGGGCGTGGATCGCGCCGGCGCCGGCGATCAAGGCATGATGTTCGGTTACGCCACCAACGAGACCAAAGAATTCATGCCGATGCCGATCATGTTGGCGCACAAGTTGGCGCGACGGTTGGCCGAGGTTCGCAAGCAAAAACTCGTCCCCTACCTGCGTCCTGATGGCAAGTCGCAAGTTTCTGTGCGTTACGTCGACGGCAAGCCCCGCACCGTAGAAAATGTCGTCATCTCCACGCAACACAATCCCGATGTCACACAGGAACAGATTCGCCACGACATGATTGAAAAAGTCATCAAAGCCGTCGTACCGCCGGATATGATCGATGATCGCAAGATTGTTTATCACATTAACCCGACCGGACGTTTCGTTGTTGGCGGGCCGCAAGGCGACACCGGCCTCACCGGCCGTAAAATCATCGTTGATAGTTATGGCGGTATGGGCCGGCATGGCGGCGGCGCTTTTTCCGGAAAAGATCCGACGAAGGTGGATCGCTCCGGTGCGTATGCCATGCGTCACGTCGCCAAAAATATCGTCGCGGCGAAATTGGCCGAGCGCTGCGAAGTGCAAGTGGCGTATGCCATCGGTGTGGCCGAACCGGTTTCCATTTGCGTTGACACCTTTGGCACCGGTGCGATACCGAATGAGGAAATCGAAAAATTGATCCGCAAAAATTGGGACCTGACACCGAAAGCGATTATCGAGTATTTCAATCTGCGCCGCCCGATTTACAAAGCCACTGCGGCTTATGGCCACTTCGGCCGCGACGAGGAGGGTTTCACCTGGGAAAAGTTGGAAAAGGTGAAGGATTTGACGAAATAATCCAATTTTAAAATTTGTAGTCCTGCCCCCTTGTGGGGCACTTTTAATATTCGAAACCACTCTTCTGCGATAGCCGCCCACGAGGGGCGGGGACTACGTTTGGTTTGTAACTTTAAGGAGAACCCATCTTGAATCATCACATCAAAGATATCAATCTGGCGCCGCA
>JBOHQZ010001436.1:0-1589 GCA_050732275.1 bacterium | reverse complement strand
CCGGCTTTGAGCTGATGGTTGAAGGTGATCTGGCTGGTCAGGTCGCCTTTGATTTGGAGCGCATTGCGCTTGAGGTCTTCATAATAAAACCCCGGTTGGCCGAAGCGGTATTGGCCCGCGGCATAGCCCACATCATGGAAGCGTTCGTTGCCGGGGTCGCCGGTAAAGAAAGTCCGTTTGCCTGCGGTCACGCCGGTGCCGCCGGTGCCCAAATATTTTTCCGCTTGTTCCTTCGTGCGGATAATAAGAAAATCGCTGTTTTCGCCGCGCTCGATAATACCATTGCCGTTATCGTCAGAATACCCGAAGCGCGAGGTGCGGCCGGTATAGCTGCCCTTGATTTCATAAAAAGTTTTCGATGAGAGCGTGTGAGTCCAGCCCAAATAGCCGACGATGCCGAGTTTTTCGTTTTGCGCATTGCCCTCGGAGAAAAATTTGAAGCGGCTGCTGTAAGCCTGGTTTTTCCAGCCGCCGAGAATGCCGCCATCGTTGATGATGATATTGCCGGTGAGTTTTTGCGAATTTGTCAGATTGTAATTCAGCTTCAACGAGCTGTTGATCTCACGATTGAACTCGCCGGGGAAACGGCCGTGTGAATTCAACAGCCGGCCGCTAAAATAGAAATTGCTTTTGCTCGTCAGCGGCCCGCCCAAAGAAAGCTCGCCGTCGATCGTCGCATCACTGCCATAGCCGATTTCGTCGATGGTGGATTGCGAGAAATTCATCAACGCCGCTTTCTCTCGATTCGCCGGCGTCGTCGATGCCGCCAGCGTTGCCTTCTCCGCCAAAAATCGCGGCAGGTCATTGTAGACATTCGGGCCGGCATGATCCAAACCGCCGGCGCTGCTGCGGACGAAGAGTTTGCCCGAAATTTTCCGTCCACCGTCTCGAGTCGCAACATTGATAATTCCGGCCGAAGCGGCGTCGTACTCGGCGCTGAACGTGCCGGCGAGAACCGCCACTTCTTGCGCCGATTGCGCGTTGATATCGACCATGTTGTTTTCATCGCCATCGGAGCGCTGGGTCGCGGTATAAATTTGATAGACCTGATAGCTGCCCGTGCCGCCGGCAAAATAAGTGTCGGAAATGTTGACGCCGTCCAACAGTGTTTTCGATTCGTATTTCCGGCCGCCGCGAATATAGCCTCTGAACGTGCTGGCCGTGGTCTCAACAATGCGATCGATGCTTCCCCCTGGCAAAGCATTGTCAAGCTCTTGCACGCCGATATTCGAGCGGCTGGCCGTCAACGTTTTGTCCACCAACGGCCGCTCCGCGACGATCGTAACTTCTCCCACTTCAACGACCGTGGCTTTCAATGGGAAGTCAACGGTTGTCGTCACATCCAAGCGGCTGAGCACATTAGAAATAACCACCGGCTCATAGCCGATGATCGAGGCTTTGATTTGATACGTGCCCGGCGGCACATTCAAAATAAAATACCGCCCATTCAGATCGGAAGTGGCGCCCATGGTCGTGCCGACGATCACCACATTCACGCCGGGAACCGGTTGCCCGGATTGCGTATCTTTGGTCACCCCGGCAATCTTGCCGAGGCCCGCAAAAGCCGGGCCTCCGGCAAACAGCAAAAG
>JBOHQZ010001435.1:0-1589 GCA_050732275.1 bacterium | reverse complement strand
CTTTGCAGAATATAAACTCTACTAGCACGCCTCGCCCGGGTGTAATTTCCTCCTGATGTACTTTTACGTTGCTTGCAGCATAACATTCGCCCAGAAGCCGTCCCATTGTTGGGAGAGCTTGATAGCGCGAAGCTGCAAAATCGGTGCGCCAGACTCGCGTTTCCAGCGCATCCCGCTGCGACAGAACCGGGCCTTGATGAGCTCTTTGCAACCGGCTTCCGTGACACCGCTGCCGATGGGCAAGCCGGCGGCTCGGAATTCGGCATAGTTCATCCGCTCGAGGTTTTCGCGAAAGTAGTTGATCTCGGCATTCAACTTGCGCCGAACGGCGGCGGTCAATCCACTCTGATTCCGGTAGCGGATCAAGGATCGTATCAGTCCGGATGCGGCGTCGACCTCCTCCAGAAGCCTGGCGCGCCAATCTTCGTAGTAAGCTTCGGCTTGTTTGCCGGCGCCGAAGATCAATTCCGCCGCCTGGTGCAGATGCAACGCCGCGTGGAAGAAGTCCAGAATCCAGATCGCCATCGGAAAGTGCTTTCGGAAGAACTCCCAGTTCCATTTCGCACCATCCCCGATACACACGTGCAGGGCATGAGGGAAAAGCGCGAGGACTTGTAGGGCGCGTGCCGCGAAGTGCTTGGCGAAGTCTGTCTTTCCGGCTTGAGGCATCGCACCGTGGTATTCGGTGGTCATTCGCTCGCCTTCTTCATCATAGAGGGCAATCGTGCCGCACATCGCTTCCTTATACGCTTCGCCGACTAGCGGCATCGTCGTGCCATCCACTCCGGTGGCGATAGCTTCGACTGGCTCGGCCACCTCCGGCGCGGGGATTTGCCATTCAATCCGCTTCTCGACGGCGATCTGTCCCACCTGCTGGGCGACTTCTCGCAGATAGCTGTCGGAGAGTTTCAAGCCGTGACTCTTGGCCAAGTCTCGTTCCGCTTCGCCCCCGGTCATACTGGCCAACTTGAAGCTGGTCACTTCCGCCAACAACGGCGTCGCCGAGCCGAAGATCATTTGACAATTGATCTCCATCGGGCAAATGGTTTCGCCTCCGGCGCTGGTCTGATAGAGATGGCGCTCGACCATCTGCTCTCCGTAGAGCGTCTGGTAATGACCGACGGAAGCCTCCTTGCGGTAGTAGGTTTTCCCCTCCAACTCCAGGCGTTCCACATCCACCTCCTGGCTTCGCATCAAGTCAGCGGTCAATTCGCCGCCGACGAGGTTGACCAAGTCGCGCACGGTCGTTTCGCCGCGGTAGAAGCCTCCGTGCTCAATGGCTTTCCAATCCACACCTGGAATCGTGATGATCAATTCGTTTGTCTCGGCATTGACGCTTATGCTAGCTTTCATCTTCGGCCCTCCTGTTGGCTACGCACGCTACATAAACGAGATGGTCTCTCGTTCGGGGAGGGCCGATTTTATTGCATTTACTGCATTTATCGCTACATCAGGGCGAAATTACACCCCCGTAGATCACATGTTCCGGAACAGGAGCCGCCTGTGCCGTCGGTGGTTCGATCCTATTTCGCCAACCACCTGTCAAATTTTCAGACATAGTCGGCTTCTCACCTTGAGTTGTTTGAGAA
>JBOHQZ010001434.1:0-1595 GCA_050732275.1 bacterium | reverse complement strand
CTTCTGCACTGCGGTGCGGAGATGATGCGGTTGCGTCGGCAATTGCGTGCCGGACTCGACGTCTTGAAAGATGGCGTCGTCGCGGAAATCGAAGCGATAGTCGAGCGGATCGAGAATTTGGAAAACCAGCACCTCGTGCTTGCGATGCCGGAAATGCTTCAACCCCGCCAGCATTTGGGCTGGCTCGGTGTCCAAATCGCGCGGCAAAAAATCCGAGAGCACGATGATGAGGCCGCGGCGTTTGATCTGTTCCGCAATTTGGTGCAGCGACGTGGTCCAATTCGCCGCGCCGGCGGGCTTGGCATTCTCCAGCTCGCCGAGCAGCGGCGTCAAATAGCTTTGCACCGAGCGCGGCGGCAGATAGCGGGAGATACGCTCGTTGAACAGCATCAACCCCACGGCGTCGCGCTGGTGAATCATTAAATAGCTCAACGCCGCGGCGAGATAGCTGGCGTAATCGAACTTGCTGACTTTGCCGGCGTCAGCGATTCCCATTGACGCGGATTGGTCAACGAGAATGTAACATTTGAGATTGGTTTCTTCTTCAAACTGCTTCACGTAAAAGCGGTCGGTTTTGCCGTAGACTTTCCAATCGACGTGGCGGATTTCGTCGCCCGGCATGTATTGCCGGTGCTCGGCAAATTCCACGCTGAAGCCGTGATACGGGCTGCGGTGCAAGCCGGTGATGAAGCCTTCGACGACCAGGCGCGCGCGCAAATTCATGTTGGCTAGGCGCGAGATCGTGGCGGGGTGAAGGTATTTGCGATAGAGAGGCTCGGTTGGCATATCAAAATGAGAATAAGTTTTCTATTGCAAGGTTCAAAAAAATATGTTAATTTGTAGCATAAAGGTTAATCTTTTTGGAGTCAAATAATGATGAATCCGACTTTACAAGACATTTTGGACGATTTGCACGCTGCCGAACGCGAGTTGCAAAAGTATGAAAAAAAATACGGTTTGCGTTCGGAATTTTTTTATGACTGTTTTATGGCCGGGCTCACCGAAGATGACGGCAACTTCGATTTTCAAATGTGGGCCGGCTACTATGAATCTAAGCGTGATCTCGAAAGGCGTTACAAAGAGCTTATTTTAATTCAAAAACCGTTTCGCGAAAGTTTCAAATCATTGATTGCCGATGGCGTGGTCGCTGAGTAGCTACGAGGCCTACATCTACTCTGTCCGTAATCTTTCTTCCTATATTCAAGCCAGCAATTTGGTTTTTATTCGCCGTGGAAAATTTCTGGCTGAGGTGGAAGGAAGTATTATATTTGATAAGGACATTAGTCTCGAAGTGCGCGAAAATTTAAGCTTTCGTGATGATGCGTTTATCCGCCGGTATGGTTATCTTGTTAAAAAGGGGGCGGACACTTTGTACTGGTACGACTCGCAACCCCACCCGAACAACCCGGAGCTTCAATCCACCCATCCGCATCACAAGCACATTCCTCCGGATATCAAACACCACAGAATTCCTGCGCCCGAACTTTCATTTGAAGAGCCAAACCTGACTTTTTTGATTCGCGAGATCGAAAGTCAATACTTTGCATCGCAACCTTAAAAGAAGATGAAGAGACGTCGCGTTTAGATGCTCGTCA
>JBOHQZ010001433.1:0-1599 GCA_050732275.1 bacterium | reverse complement strand
GAATTGAGGTATTTAAAATGAACGCAACCAATAAAAATTGTGCCGATGTACAAGATTTACTTATTAAAAAAGATTTTGCCGAATTGACCGAGCACGAGCGCCTGGCGCTAAATGAGCATTTGCAACAGTGCGAAGCATGCCGCGCTTTTCAGCAGGCTTTGCTGAACGTGCAGCAAGCGATACAGCCCGCTGCCGAAGAGATTTTGGTTCCTAATCCGGCGATTCGACAAAACCTCAGAAACAGAATACGCCGCGCCCAACCTGCTCGTCATGCCTCGAACGGGCCGCGTGAGGTTTGGAATGCGCTTCGCGATATTTTGAAATTGAAAATTCCCGTTTATCAGGCCGTTTTGGGTACGGCGATTATTTTTGCCGTGTTCATCGGTATTGACAAGTTGAATGCGCACGGCGAGAGTGAGATATTGCAAAGACTCTTGAGCGAGCAGAACGGAAAACAAGCCATAGTTCCTTCCGAGGGGCCTCACCATATTGCCCAAATCGACAGCCAGAAAATCGGGCGCAGCGTCGCCGAGGACAGCCTGTTGATGAAGTTTATCGTGACGGCGATGTGAGGAAAAATTGCCGTCCGTTGGTTTAGCCGATCACTGAACATCCAAATGCAAAGCGCTGTAAGCCCCAAAACTTTCAATCACTCTTTCAGCCATGAATCCAAGTGTTCGCAATACGTTCACGGCTCTTTCGTTGCGCTCTCTCTAACCGATGCACTCTACGTATCTCACCCCACCGGCTGGCCTTGCAGATTCATCAGCTTTAACGGCTTGTGGCCGTTCGTCTCACCGAAGCTCAGCACATCCATCGGGCAGACGCTGACGCAAATGCCGCAGCCGATGCACGAGCTGGTGGAGTTGTCCAGCACTTGCTGCTTCAGCGAATAGCTCATCACGTCGATGCCGACCTGACAATTGCGCGAGCATTCATAGCAGCCGATGCACTTGTCATTGGCGACGATTTTGAATTTGCCGATTTTGAGCTTTGCAAATAAATGTGATTGCAGATGCATGAGCTTCGCGAGCGGGCACCAGTAGCGGCACCAAACTTTGCCGCCGAGAAACGGATACAACGTTACCGGCAAAATGCCGACGAGCCAAACATCCGCATAGATGCGATAGAGCCGAATGCCAAGATCCGCCGTTCCCGCGATGGCTTGATATGTGTCTTTCAACAAAACCATCGCCGTGATAACTGTCGCAGCAATCAACACCGCGAGATTCATCCACTCCCACTTGATTGAAGTTTTACCCTTGGGCGCGAGATGCCGCCAACGATCTCCAAAGGTTTCAGCGAGGCCGCCGCAGCCGCAAATCCACGAGCAATACCGCTTGCCGTTGAAGAGCACGAAAACCGGAATGATCACAAACGTCAGCAGCACGCCCCACACGATCCACACTTGATGCGGGTTGTAAAAGAAGGTGTAGAAGAACAGCGGCCACGCGTAAACGAGGCCGTAACTGCGCCAGGCTTGATCGGCAAAGGTGGGATCGCTCGCCAATTTCGCGCCGACCCATTGATATTTGACCGCATATTGAAAAAGAAACTCGGGAACGAGAAAAAATAAAATCCATTGAAAACTGAGCAGGC
>JBOHQZ010001432.1:0-1602 GCA_050732275.1 bacterium | reverse complement strand
GACCACCACCAGCCCCATTCATACGTCTTCCACGAAAACGGAAAGAGCCAGAAATATCCCGCCGCAATGTGCTTTTGCGGCGCGTCGAGCACGAAGTGCAGCAGCACGCCGCTGCTGAGCGCGATAAAAACGCGCCGCCGCTCCGCGACTTGAAAACATCCGGCGATGATCCAGCACACGATCAGCATGCCGGCAGGCGTGTGCAACGGCATCACCCACCAGTGCAAAGCCGGAAAGAGAATGTAGAAAGGCCGTGACAACACATCCGGCAGCATTGTGCCCACGATGAAGAGAATCGCCGTGGCGCGTGGCACCCCTGGTCTTCCAAACCAATGGCGCGCCGAGAGATAAGCCGCGGCAGAGTGAGTGAGCAAATCAGGCATCGTAATTTTCAAAAAGCTTTTTTCGTTGCGGTTCCCTTTTCGTTGCAGAGTATCTAAAGAAAAGAACCTTTTTCGTTGCGGTTCCCTTTTCGTTGCAAAATTTTAAAGACATCTGTATCAGTGCGCAACGTCAGCATTCCGTTGCGGCGGTCGAAGCGCAACGCCATCGGTAGCAAGACAGCGAGCAACAGAACCGGAATGACCGAAACCGCGATCTTCCAGCGCCGGCCCGGCGCGAAGTGTATCTCACCGGCTTGCAGGTAATTGGGAGGCTGAAACACGCCTTGCACGGCGACAAATTCTCCGAGCGGCGCCTCTTTGACGTTAGCCAGGACGCGCAGGTGACGGCCGCGTTGCGCCAGGATGAACCCGTCTTCAGTCCGTTCCACAATCCTGGCCTCGATGAAAATCGCCACCCGCTGTCCGGCAAATTTTTGCGAGTTGCCGAGAATCTCGGCGAGATCGGGATACGGGCATGAATAATCCGCCCATGCGCAGAGCAGAAGGAGCAACGCCAACCCCGGTAGAATTTTAAATAAAGACATAGGCACGAAAGATCAAACTCAAACGAATGCAAGACCGACCATGCCGGCCAACAAAATCATCCCCAAAGCCATGGCCATTTGCCGGCCAAAAAGCCGCGCCCCAAACATAAGCGCAATGCCGCCTTTCATCAATGTGTTGGACATCGCCGCGAGGATGATGTCGCTGCCGCCGTCGAAGCGTTGAGAGATTCTTGCGCCAACCGCGCCGCCGTCAACGTGATGGCATCGACATCGGTAAAACCGGCAATCACGGCGGTGAAATAAAGCGCCGGGTTCCGACAAAATCGAGCGCCGCTTTTGAGACAAACAAAATCACGACAAACAGCAGCGCAAATTTCAGGGCAGGTGAAATTGAGAACGGATTGGTGAATTGCACTTCGGCTGCTTGCTCGCGCCGGCGCTCCATGCGCCACAGCCAAAAGATGGCGAGCAAACCCGCGACGGCCATGCCCGACAACGGAAAAAGAATATGCGGCAACAAGGCGGAATTAACCACGGCGATTTCGATGAGCAGACGCGGAAACATCGTCGTTGAGGCGATCACCGCACCGAGCGCCAAAATCCGGGAAAGCTCCGCATTCTGCTTGCTGCGTTGCGAAAAGCTTACGGCAACCGCGGTGCTCGAGGCCAAACCGCCGAGGAGGCCGATCACCGGCACGCTACGATGCGCGCCG
>JBOHQZ010001431.1:0-1602 GCA_050732275.1 bacterium | reverse complement strand
AGCGTACCTGCAACCGCAATAAATGTGTTGTTCACAGGATCGTATATCACCGCGTTGCTGGCGCCGCCGGCCAACAGAGCTTTGCCGCTGGGCAATAAGATTGAAGTACCTGGATGTTTATACCGGATGGTTGGCATCTTACCAATCGCCCTGAAAGCGCCGGTCGCAGGATTGTAAATTTCGGCGCTGGCATACGCGCCCTGATCGTCGCGTTCATCCGAGCCGCCATTGATGAGAACCTGCCCGTTTGGAAGCAGCGCCGCGTCCTGCTTGTGGCGCCTCGTAGTCATGTCGCCCGTGGCAGTGAACGTGTCGGTAGTCGGGTTATAAATTTCCGCGCTGGCATGGATGACGATCGTCGAGCGTCTGCCGTGATGGCCTCCGCAAATGAGTATTCTGCCGTCTTGTAGCATGGTCATCGTATGAGCCGTACGCGCCGTTGTCATGCTGCCCGCCGGCGCAAAGCTGCCGGTTGCCGGGTCATATAATTCCGCACTGGGTGTTCCCGCGAGGCCGCCGCCGGCAACGAAAACCTTTCCATTCTTAAGCAGTATCGCACCGCCTCCTTCACGAGCCATTGACATCGGGCCCGTTGGTGTAAATCTGCCCGTGGCTGGATCATAGACTTCCGCGCTTGCAAGATCCCCTCCGCCAGCGGTGCTATAGCCGCCGACAATGAATACCTTGCCATTGGGAAGTAGAGTGGCTCCGTGATTGGCGCGAGTTGCATTCATCGTGCTCGTGGGTGTGAAAGTTTTTGAATCAGGATCGTAAATTTCAGCGGTCGCGTAGTAGGTGCTGTTAGCAAATCCCCCCGCAATAAGAACTTTCCCGTTTGGCAGCAGCGTTGCGGTGTGGGCGGCACGGGCCGTGCTCATGCTGCCAATGGGCGCAACAACACCGTAGGCATCTGTAACCAGCAGTGGAGGGTCAGTTATGTGGTGGCGACAAGAGATCGAGCTGATCACCATGAGAACGGCGATTGCACTGTTGAGTATTTTAATCATAGAACATTCTCCTTGGATAAGCTTGTTGAGATTGAGAATTTACTTGCATCACAACTTTCCTCGTTAGGCGTTTCTCAGTAGGCGATGCGCGCCATCAAGGGACTTTGCCATATCTCTTCATTGTGAGAGTGGAATTGTCCAGCATTGACATAAAAGCACTTGCGCCCGGCGCAGAGCTAAACGAATTCATGGAGGCATCGGCTACGCTTCGCCAGTGAACAACTACTAGCCATTCACCATCCTCACCGCAAATTCACATTGAAACCCCTAACGCCAGGGCGTGAGCGGTTGGAAGGGCAAGAGAGCGTTCAGGAAAAGCACGCTGCTCATAATTCAGCACATCTTAAATTTATGCCCCAGCCCTTCCAATCCGCTCCACGCCCGAGTTAGCACAAGAACCCTAACGCTTTAACGATTTTGTCAATGCAAGGTGGTAACACGACTTTCCACTGCAAACTCATTTTCTTTCGGGGCCGGCGGGTGCACAATACAGCGTTTTGCGAACTGCACGTTGAGCAAGCCAAAGTTAGCGCCAGAAGGAGCACAGCGCTTTGATGCCAGAACGATGCTTGACTCCCGGCACTCTGGCTCGCGG
>JBOHQZ010001430.1:0-1603 GCA_050732275.1 bacterium | reverse complement strand
ATTTATTTTGAAAGCCCGTGCCGCGGGCTTGAGCACGGGGCGAATAATTTTTCGCCATTTGGTTCCCAACACCGGAATGACCGTCATAGCGGTAGCCGTGCTGCGAATCGCCGACATCATCCTCATTGAATCGGCATTGAGCTTCCTGGGTTTGGGGGTTCAACCGCCGGCCGCCAGTTGGGGCTCGATTTTAAGCGATGGCAAAGCAGTTTTTCCCGTGGCTTGGTGGATGACCGCTTTCCCGGGCTTGGCGATCATCATAACCACGACGAGCTTCAATTTGATCGGCGAAGGCCTGCAGGCGAAGAGACGATAGAGGATAAGGATCAAATTTCAGAATTTAAAAGAATTTGCCAACGGATAAAAAAAACTTAGAATTTTTAACGTGAGCCCCTTGCTCAAAATCCAAGGTTTGCAGACCTACTTCTTCAAGCCCAACGAAACTTTGCGCGCGGTTGACGGCATAGATTTGGAAATTCATCCAGGCGAAACGCTGGCGCTGGTAGGAGAGTCGGGATGCGGCAAAACCACGACGGCACAATCTATTTTTCGCCTGGTTCCGCCACCCGGACGAATCGTCGGCGGCGCGATCGAATTTCGCGGCCAAAATCTATTGAGCTTGCCGGAAAAGCAAATGGGCTCGATTCGCGGCAAAGAGATGGGGCTTATCTTGCAAGATCCGTTGTCGGCGCTCAATCCGGTCTTGCGCGTTGGCGAGCAAATTTCCGAAGTGATTCGCCATCATTTTGATTTGGATCGCAAGACGGCAAAACACCGCGCTCTTGAGCTGATGGACAGAGTGCGATTGCCGGATGCCGGAATGATCTACAATTGTTACCCGCATCAGCTCAGTGGCGGCCAGCGACAACGGATATTGATTGCCATCGCCCTGGCTGGCCAGCCCGCTCTCATTGTGGCCGATGAGCCGACCTCGGCTCTCGATGTATCGCTGCAAAGCCAAATTTTAGCTTTACTGAAGGAGCTCAAGAAGGAGTTTCAGCTTTCGCTGTTTTTGATCACGCACGATCTCGGCGTGGTGGCGCAAATCGCCGACCGCGTCGCGGTCATGTACGCCGGAAAAATTGTGGAACAGTCTACAACCGAAGCGCTCTTTGCCGCGCCGCGCCATCCTTATACGGCGACCTTGTTGGAGGCAATTCCACGCATTGCTTTTGCGAAAACAAATTGAAGGTAAGCATCCAGCGAAGCTTTGCCTCGAACTGACGATTTCGCCAAAAATAATTTCCAACGAATAGAAAAACCCAACGGATTGGATCAGTTGGGTTCTTCAATCCGTTGGAAAAATTCACTCTGATTATGAAAAATCTTCACTGGCTCAGAAGACTTTGCAAGACCGCAACTTTTTTAAGCATCTTGCTGGCTTTGTCGGCGATGTTCATTTTCGTGGCGTGCCGGTCGCAAAATCAACCTGCCCAAGTTGGCGGAACCGTTTTCATTGGCGTGACCGGCGACTTTGACTCCTTCAACGAGCTTAATGCCGCCGACTCCGAGGCGCTGCAGGTGATTCAATACATGCTCTTCATGAGCCTGACGACGTTGGATGCGAATCTCCAATTCGCGCCGCAATTGGCAGAATCCTGGG
>JBOHQZ010001429.1:0-1604 GCA_050732275.1 bacterium | reverse complement strand
ATACACGCTGGGCCTTGGCGTGGTTCGAGCAACACGGCCACCAGGAAGGCCCATTTGGTGAAGCCGAAACTTTAAGCCGCGCGAAAAATACGAGCATCAACGGCCTCGTGCGCGCGGGTGTGCTCGAAGCCCGCGCCGGCAAAGTGCGCCTGCTCAAACGCGATGAGCTTGATCCCGATTGGTCGCCGGAAAAAGACTCACGTCCAACCATCTGGGAAGCGACGCATTTCCTCATTCGCGAATTGGACAACAACGGCGAAGAAGCCGCTGCTAATTTGCTCCGACACTTGAAAAGCATCGGCGAGACCGCCCGCGATCTGGCCTATCGCTTGTATTCTATCTGTGAACGCAAAGCCTGGGCGCAAGAAGCACTGGCTTACAACATGCTCGCTTCAGCATGGCCGCGCTTAATCGAATTGGCTGGACAAAGGGAGAAGGGAAAACAGGAGGCCTTGTTGTAAAGAATCATCCACGAAGGACACGAAGGCACACTAAGCGCAAAAACACAAAACCATAAATTTCTTTTGAGCCAATTGATTTGATTCGCAATGGGATATGAAGTTTTTCTTCGTGTTTCTTCGTGTCCTTTGTGGATCAACAACACGGGAGGTAGCCCATGCCAGAACTTTTTCTCAAGGATGAAGTGTACGCCATGATCGGCGCGGCAATGGAGGTTCATACCGTGCTCGGGCACGGCTTTGCAGAGCCGGTCTATCAAGAAGCGTATGAAATCGAGCTGGGCCTGCGGCAGATTCCTTTTGAAGCGAAAAAGCGCTTGCTGATTTCGTACAAAGGCCGGCAGCTTAACAAAGAATACGAGGCGGATATCGTCGGCTATGGCAAAGTCATTGCCGAACTGAAAGCGCTTGATCGACTCTCCGGAACGGAGGAAGCCCAATTGCTCAATTACCTGAAAGCCACCGGCATAAAAGTGGGCCTGCTGATTAATTTTGGCAGCCATGGCAAATTGGAATGGGAACGTTTTGTTTTCTAAAAAATAGTCCACGAAGAGACACGAAGAAAAGCTTTGTGTTCCTTCGTGTCCCTTTGTGTTTCTTAGTGGATAACACAGGAGTGTAAAATGGCCATCAGCAATCTCGAGCGCGTGAGTCGTGGACTTGATGCCCTCAAGAAGGGATTGGCGCCGTATGTCATTCGGCAACTCAAATCACAATACAAAGAGCGCTGGTGGGCTGATGGCGTTGAATCGAGCCTGCGTGGCGCCGTTGGTTTGGATGCCAAACGTGGCAAGCCCACCAGTGATGAAGATCGTGTTGCGGCTCTCGATGTGCATGCACTGCTTTCCGTGATGTGGAACCAATGGGAGATGGCTTTTCAAGCCGAGCTTGGCCATATCGGTCGCTCGCATGTGAGCGAACTGCGCGACGTGCGCAATCGCTGGGCGCATCAACAGCCCTTTTCGGTCGAAGATGCGCATCGCGCGCTGGATACAATGACGCGGCTGCTCGAAATGATTGGCGCCGCCGAGCGCGATGAGACTGCCGAGCTTGCGCGCGAGTTGCTGCGGCAGCGCTTCGAAGCGGAGGCCAAAAAAGAAATCAAAAAGAGCACCGCGGTCACTGAAACCGGCGCTGCGCTTGGCC
>JBOHQZ010001428.1:0-1607 GCA_050732275.1 bacterium | reverse complement strand
CTTTATCAGTTGGGTTTAATTTATCCGTTGGTCATTTTTGCTAAAACTCGCGTGATTGAAAATCCGCTGAGGTTGAGTATTTACATCTGATAAAGCATCAAGTAAATGATCACACCGGTAACGGAAACATAAAACCAAATCGGCAGCGTCCACCGCGCAATGCGTTTGTGCTTGTCGAAACGCTGTTTGAGCGCGCGAATGAGCGTGATAAGCGCTAGCGGCACGATCGCGGCGGCCAAAATCGTGTGCGAAAACAGAATCGCAAAATAAACCGTTCGGATCACCCCCTGGCCCTCAAAGGGTTTGGAGCCGGCGTGATAATGATAGGTCAGATAAGAGATTAAAAAAAGCGCGGAGGTGAGCAACGCCGCAATCATGCAGAAGCGGTGCGCGTTGACTTTTTTCTGCCGGATAAAGAAATAGCCAAAGGCCAGCCAAATCGCACTGAGACCGTTCAGCGTCGCGTTGACGGCGGGCAAATCCGAAATTTGCATTACGACGCTTTTCCTCCGGGCGTAGCCTCGTGATAAAGCTTCTTGAGGTCTTTCAGCAACTGCGCCACTTTCTCTTCCTCCGTGCCGTCATAATAGCCGCGGATGCGGCCTTGGCGATCCACCAGCACGAAGCGGTTGCTGTGAATGATCGGTTCTTCCGCCGAGCCGCCGCTGGTCGCTGCGCTCAACAGAAAGCCCTTGTTGGCCAATTGCTGAATCACCGCGCCCTCGCCGGTGAGAAAATACCAGCGATCCTTCAACGCGCCGTAGCCGGCCGCGAAGCGCTGCAGCACCTCCGGCGTATCGCGCTCGGGATCAACCGTGATGGAGACGAGTTTGACGTCATCAAGCCTTTCGGTAAGCGCGGTCTTTTGGATCTCGGTCATCGCCGTGGTCATAATGGGGCAGGTGCCGGCGCAATTGGTAAAAATAAAATCGGCGATCCAAATGTTGCCGCGCAGATCATTCAAGCCGAACGGCTGGCCGCTATGCTCAGTGAGCGTGAAGTCAGGAACCGTACCGAGTACGGGCAGAGGTTCTTGTTTGGCTGAGGAACAGCTTATTGTCAGAACTACAATTATGGCGTGCAGGCTCAATCTAAAACAGCTAATGAAGAAGAGTTTCATTTTTTGTCAAGCACAATTAAATTCCCAAAACTTTGCGCCTGAAGGCTACGCCTGTAAGGCGCTACTACGAACATAAGTTCAAAACGTCGTTTTATCCAAAGCCATCAACGCGAGCAGCACTGGCAAATATACCAACGAAGCGCGGAGCAGGCGCCTGACGTCGGCGTTGGTGCGGTGGCGCATGACGGCAATACCGCAGCCGAGAAAAAATAAACTCAACGCCAGCGCACCGATGAAATAAAACTGTCCGGCCATGCCCAGGATGGTTGGCAAGAGGCTCACCGGCAATAGCGCCAAACAGTTGCTGATGATCTGCCGGCCGGCGCTATCGCCCTCCGGATCGATGACGGTGAGCATCGGCAAACCGCCACGGCGATAATCTTCGCGATAAATCCACGCGATGGCGAGAAAATGCGGCAGTTGCCAAAGAAAGAGAATGGCGAAGAGCACCCAACCTTCGAGGCTGAGATCGCCACGAGCGGCGGTC
>JBOHQZ010001427.1:0-1611 GCA_050732275.1 bacterium | reverse complement strand
CTTTTAAAACTCCGTAGGAGTGAAATGTGCTTCTCTTCAAATGATCGAGGCTTCTACCAACGAAATGCGACATGTCACTCCTACGGAGTTTGAGAATGGTTATAGCTCGGAATTTCTATAAACATTTCACCCCTAGCGGGGTTAGTCAGAGTGCACAATCGATCATAAATAAAAGTGCCCTTTGGTGCAAAATTCAGGTAGTAACAAATGACTATCAATTCAATTTGCGTAACGCGACAAATTGCCGCAGCCAAATCTGTCAATTGCTAATCAACACAAATAAAAAATTAGCGCAAAAGGTTCGTCAAGACAATTTTTTGCAAGATGCCTGCCCTGCCAACGACTCCAGGCAGGCCAGGATTGTGGCAAAATGATTTACAGCTTTTCAATCATTTTGCCACAATTATCTTGCTTATTCGCAGCGCGGCATCAGCCGCAACCAAAACTCAACCACAAAGCGCACAAAGGCCACAAAGAAGTTTTTCTTTGTGCGCTCGTGGCCTTTGTGGTGAAAAAAACTTCGTGGTTATGATAGTTTTCTCAGAGTAATTATAAGGAATTTCACTTATGCCGGAAGCATTGCGAAAAGATCGCATTTTAATCGTTGACGATGACAAAACCTTTCGGTCCGTCACCCAAAGGCTGCTTGAGGAAGACGGTCTCGTGGCCGACGCTGCGGCCTCAGTTAACGACGCCCTGCCGCTTTTGCAGGAAAGGCATTACGACCTTTTGTTGAGCGATCTAGTGATGCCCGGCATCGGCGGCCTTGATTTTCTCAACCATATCAAAACGCATCATCCTGGTATGCCCGTCGTCATGATCACGGGCTTCGCTTCGATCAACTCCGCTGTTGAAGCGATGAAGCGTGGGGCCGAAGATTATCTTACCAAGCCGTGCGGCAACGAAGAGTTGTTGATCAAAATTCGCCGCACGCTGGAAAAGCACCGCGAGCGCCAGGAGCTGCAACGGCTGCGCGCTGAGGTGGCGCAGAAATATACTTTTCAAAATTTCATCGGCAAAAGCCCGCTCATGCATCGCGTCTTTGATCTGATTGCCCAGGTTGCCGAGACCGACGCGACGGTTTTGATCAACGGCGAAACCGGCACCGGCAAAGAGCTGGTCGCCAAAGCCATTCACTACAACAGCCCGCGCCGCGACCGCCCGTTCGTCGGCATTAATTGCGCCGCGCTCGTCGAAACGCTTCTCGAAAGCGAGCTTTTCGGCCACGAAAAAGGGGCATTCACTGGCGCCATCAAGCAGAAGTTGGGCCGCTTCGAGCTGTCACACACGGGCACATTATTTCTCGACGAAGTCGCGGAGATTCCGCACTCGACGCAAGTGAAATTGCTACGCGTGCTGCAAGAGCGCCAGCTCGAGCGTGTCGGCGGCACCGAAGCCATTCGCCTCGACATCCGCTTGATTTCCGCGACCAATCGCGACCTGGCGAAGGCTATCAGCGCCCGCACCTTCCGTGAAGACCTTTTTTATCGCCTCAATGTCGTGCCGATTCATTTGCCGCCGTTGCGCGAGCGCCGTGAGGACATTCCCCTGCTTGTCGCCAGCTTTATTCAGCGTTACGCCAATAATTTGAGCAAGCCAATCGAAGGCATC
>JBOHQZ010001426.1:0-1615 GCA_050732275.1 bacterium | reverse complement strand
GCCGGCGCTCCAATCGCCGATGGTTTTAACTTTGTCGTGGCGAAACCGCGTTCTCGCCTCGGCGCCCTCGCCGTGAAAAGCGTCTTGCAACGGCAAGCGATCCGGCCCGAAAGAAGTTCCGAGATTGCTCTGCAAGCGCGCCTGTAAGCCCGGCAGCCGGTAATTGATGGCGGCGCGGCCGCTAATTTTTGAAAAACGCGCGTCACTATTTGGCAGCGCGATCTCGGTGCGCCATTGTGTTTCGCCGGCGAGACGGCGGTGGCTGAAATGGGCCTCGGCTTGCAAATACGCCAACAATATTTTTTTATTTTCCCACTCTTGCAATTTTACTTTGCCGGTGTCATTTTCCAGCTTGCGAAAAGTATAGGCCTCATCGAGCAGACGTGAGAAGTTCACACCCACTTGCCACACCGTTCCGGTTGACGAAGTGATGCTACGCCACGATTGCAAGCGCAAGTTTGCCTCCGCCTCGAAGCGGCCTTCATTCTTGCGCGCCATGAGCGTGTAGCGATTGCCCACGTTGCTGCGGTGCAAGGGTTGGCTGTAAGCCATTGTACCATCCACCGCCTGTGAGAGAAAACCGTATTCGAGCTGCAGCGTCAGGTTGTGATAGAAAGCGCGATAGCTCGTGCGCGTGCGCAGGCCGAGCCGCAAGCCGTCCACTGCGTTGTAGCCGATTTCCGGGCGCCACAGCACGAGATAAGCATCGCCCGGCATGTGGATAAAACGCATGAATGGCAAGTCCGGCTTGAACTCCAAGCGGCGGCGGCCGTTGTTGAGCAGATTGTTGTCCAAAATTTGGTCGTTGGGATCGACGGCGACACGCCCGGGTTTTTCCGGTGTTTCGAACACGACTTTACCAGATTCGCTTTTGCCATCCCAGCGTTGCACGATTTTGCTGCTATCGCCGTGTTCGAGCACGATCTCCACCGGCATGATGCCGTCACCCTTGCGCTTGATCTCAACCTCCGTGAGCCACGTGCCGTCGGGCTGCTGTTTTTTCACCACCTCGCCTTTTTGATAATCGACCGTCGGTGTGCGGCGCAGCCATTGATCGAAAAACCAATCCAAATCCTGGCCGCTGGTCTGCTCGCAAATGGCGATGAACTCGGCCTCGCCGGCATGTTTGAATTTCCATTCATTATAATATCGGTGCAAGATTTCCCTGAACACGGAATCGCCCACCACGTAGCGCAGCATCTCGTACAGCAGATCGGCTTTCATGTAAGAGTTGAAAAACATGCCGGGCGGGTCTTTGTATTTGTGTACGGCGTTGGCAATCGGCTCGTTCTGGCCGGAGCTCATATACATGCGTGTGAAATTGCGCAGCAGGTTATCGAAGGAAGGCAGCGGATAAAGCCTGGCAAACACGCCCATCTCTTTGCGCGCGCTGTCGGCGTTGTAGCCCAATTTGCCGTGGCGCTTTTCCGCGAAATCCTTGCCAAAATAAAGCGCCAAACCGTTGCTCATCCAACTTTCAGCAACGCCATCGCTACCGACGAGGCCGGGAAAATAAAGCCGGCCCAACGCAAAGACCAGCTCGATCTCGTCGCTGCCGTCGACGAGCATCATCGCCGGTTGGCTCGTCTCGCGGCGGCTGGAAGCCACGATATTG
>JBOHQZ010001425.1:0-1615 GCA_050732275.1 bacterium | reverse complement strand
ATTTGAAAGGTTTTGACGAGATTCTCGACGGTGATCAGCGGCACTTTTTGAAATTTATTTCACCATCCATTGCTCATCCCATTCCGTAATTTCATAACGATTGGTCATTGGGAAATTCGGCGGGCGCATTTTCTCGAAGCGCTTGTCAAAACGGATGCGTGTGGCGTAGCGCGGCTCGGTCGCGGAAATGGAGCCGGCTGAAAGGCTGCCGAAAATGTACAGCGTTCCGGATTCGCGCGTGTAAAGATGGGGCACGCGGAAACGGCCTTTCGCTAATATCGCGGCGTAAATTTTCAAATCGCCTGGACCGGTTATCGCCGGCGGCGCGATTTCGATATCCTTTACGCTCACCAATCCGAGAAAGTCGCCGGAGGCGGGGAAAATTTCCGGATCATTTTCATAAGACACATCATCATCGATAATGATTTTATTTTCACCATAAACCAACCATAAACCTTTGACGATGCCTTTGACGTGCAGCTTGCTCTTGCCAATGATGCAACCTGGCGCTTTCTGCAAGACGGCGCGATGTTCCGTTTCCGGAGCGGAAGCCGTGCGCCAGGTATAAGTGCCGTCACGGTGAAATGTGAGCCAGGTTTCTTCCGCGAAAGTTTGGACGTGCGCGGTGTCGCGCGGTATTCCTGAAAAGACGCGCGGCAGGGGAATGTGATCGGCGCCCTCTTCGAGGCCCTCGAGAAAAATCTGGCGATAATCGAGAAAGGGCGAGGTTCCGGCGCTGCGGATCGAGTAGCTCGCTGTGGTGACCTTGCCGGTGAATTTGGGTTGTGTGCCGCCGCTGCTGCTGATTACTAAAGCGCTGTTGCTGTGAAAACGGCCATCAAGCTCGTCGTCGTGCAAGGCGACTTGCGGATCCCAATAATCCACAAACTGGGCAAACTGCGAAAAAGCCATACGTCGCATACGCAGATGTGTTGACAACGTATCGCCGCCTTCGATTGTCGAAACCGTCAACCCCAGCTCGTCAAAACCGGTGGCGGAGCCGGCCGGCAAATGACGCACGGCGAATTGGAATCGTTGTCCATCTTTTTCCAAAGCAAAAGAGGAATCAGACGCTGACATTACCGGCAGCTTTGCGACGAAGGCTTTGACTTTTTTCAAAATGGCGCGACGTTGCGGTGATGACACTGCCAGTTTGGGCGGAACGAGCTTGATGTTAGCGAGGGCGCTTTCCGGCAGGCGCGCGCGGATTGTCTGCGCCGGATTCAGCGGCGAGATCTTGGCGGAAAAATTTTCGCCGTCACTCGTTGCGGCTTGGCCGAAATTTTCATCAGCGCTAAATGCGCCAGCTTCGCCTGGAGCGGAAACTACGGCTGTTGGCGATGGCGGCCTGGCCGCTGTTGTCGTTGGGCGCGAGGCTGCTGAAGCGTTGTTACTTGCGGACGGCGATATTGAAGCAGCTTGGCGGTCGGTTGAACCGTTGGAACCCGACAGCTTGGGCGCAGCTTTTATATTCGACACCAAACCCTTGCCGAAAACAATTTCAAAATTCCAACGTTGAAGACGGAGGCGTGAAAGGTCGGGCCAAGCAACCAGCCAATTAGCGGCGATCAGCAGCAGAAAGTGAATGAAAAGTGAAATGCCGAGAGATGACGTA
>JBOHQZ010001424.1:0-1616 GCA_050732275.1 bacterium | reverse complement strand
GGTGTCAATCTTCGCGACAATCTTCGGAGATTCAATTTTGCCGCTGACCAGCTTGCCAACGTGGACGATATGCGAGCCGGCTTTTTGCACATCGACAACTTCAATAGCAAAGCCCTCGCCCTCGATCTGTCCGGCATCGCCGACTTGTCCACCGGACTCGGCGTAAAATGGCGTATCCGCCAACGTGAGCAAAACGCGGTCGCCGTCAACTTGCAGACGACGAATCTCGCTTGGAATTTCATAATCGGTGTAACCGACGAAGCGCGACTCGTTGCCTTTGGTGAGTTGCCGCCATTCTTCCGGCTTGAAATCGACTTCGTACACCCACTTGCCGGCGGCGCGAGCACGTTCACGCTGCTCTTCCATCGCGCTATTGAAACCGGTCTCGTCGAGTGTCAGACCGCGTTCGCGTGCCATCAGTTGCGTGAGATCAATTGGAAAACCGAAGGTGTCATAAAGCCGAAAAGCATCCTCGCCGGGAATGATCGAGGCTTTCTCGCTGCGCACAGTGGTCACGATCTTCTCAAAAATATCGAGGCCGCGATCCAGCGTGTTGTTAAAGCTCTCTTCTTCTGCCTTGATCACGAGCGAAATATATTGGTGCTTTTCTTTCAATTCCTGAAACGCCTCGCCCATGATGTCCACCAGCACCGGCACGAGCTTGTAGAAAAACGGCTCTTGAAAACCGAGCTTGCGCCCAAAGCGCGCGGCGCGGCGGAGAATGCGGCGCAAGACGTAGCCGCGGCCTTCGTTCGAGGGCAACGCGCCGTCGGCGATGGCGAAAGAGAGACAGCGCAAATGATCGGCAATAACGCGATGCGCGACGCCGTTTTCAAAATCATATCCTTTACCGGAAAGCTCGCTGACTTTGGCGATAATGGGCGTGAACAAATCCGTGTCGTAATTGGAACGTTGGTTGTTCAGCACCGCCAGCACGCGCTCGAAGCCCATGCCGGTATCGACGTGCTTGGCCGGCAATTCTTTGAGCGCGCGATCCGCCTCGCGATTATATTGAATGAAAACGAGATTCCAAATTTCCATCACGCGCGGGTCGCCGGCATTGACGAGCTTGCTGCCGGATTTGTCGGGCGTGAGGTCGATATGGATTTCCGAGCACGGGCCGCAGGGGCCGGTTTCGCCCATTTCCCAAAAATTGTCTTTCTCATCAAAACGCTGCACGCGCTCGCCGGGAAGACCGGCGATCTTCTTCCAAAGTTTTTCCGCTTCCTCATCGGTGCGATAGACGGTGGCGTAAATGCGGTCTTTGGGCAAGCCCCAAATTTTGGTGAGCAGCTCCCACGCCCATTCGATGGCTTCGGCTTTGTAATAATCGCCGAACGACCAGTTGCCGAGCATCTCGAAAAACGTGTGATGATACGTGTCGAAACCGACGTCTTCAAGATCGTTGTGCTTGCCGCTGGCGCGAATGCACTTTTGCGTATCCACCGCGCGAACGTAATTCCGCTTTTCCAGGCCGAGAAAAATGTTTTTGAATTGATTCATGCCGGCGTTGGTGAACAGCAGCGTCGGATCATCCAGCGGCACCACCGGCGCCGAGGGCACGATGGTGTGCCCCTTACTTTTGAAAAAATCGAGAAACGATTGGCGTACTTCGG
>JBOHQZ010001423.1:0-1617 GCA_050732275.1 bacterium | reverse complement strand
ATTTTACACTTCAACCGAAACGAACGGAGTGAAAAAGGAACCGGGGAGCCTCCCAGAATCATTCCCGCAGAAAAATTATCCTTCAAAAAATACGCCGCTCTCGCCGGCCCGCACGCTGGAGGCGAATAAAATCACCTCGCTTTTCGTGCGCGCCAATGAAAGCAATCGCATTCAGCTCTCGCTCTTGATCACATATAAAGACGAGTTTACCCAGGCCGTGCGCGAGCTGATTGGCGAGGAGGTGACACCGCTGCTGTTTTCCGTTTCGACGCTGCCAACCCGCACGGCGCAATTCGATCCGGCTTTGCTGCGTTTCGAGCAGCGTGGCCGCAGTTGGCAGCCCCGCCCGGAAAGAAATGCCATCGACGTCTGGCCATGGGAGGAAGGTGGTGCGTTCGGCGGCACGGTCACCGACGCCCAGATTCACCAGGGCGTGATTCTGCTGCCAAAGTGGTTCGATCCGCAAACGCCAATCACGATGCGCTACGGGGATTTTCATTATCTGGCGCGGTTCGTTGAGCAGCAATAGCGTCTATGAGAGGTTGTTTCCATAATACTCGGCAAATTCGGGGGTAGGGAGCCGATCAACATACACGGCTCCTTCATTTTTTACAGGCTTCATCCCGCCCCAAACGCATTAACAATTCAACAATCTTTCCTTAACAATTTATTAACCTTGCTTAACGGTTTCTTAATCCCCCCTTTATTGCCGGTTAATTCTCATCCCGTAAGTTTGTTTGGGCCGTATAGCACGCAGAAAAAACCGAAATCAGAAAGCGCAAAAATCATCTTCGTTTTTTAACGCTGCGTTTATCGCTGGTTAACACCGAGCCGGTAGATTGAAAGTGGCAACCGGTAGAGCGCGCCCGCAAAGTGTCCAAGGAGTAAATTAACAAGATCTTTATTCACCAAAAATCTAAGGAGAAATCATGGTGCGCAAAATTGCTTCGACGCTGTTGACGGTGGTTTTGTTGAGTACGGGTGCTTGGGCGGCCAACATCGTTGTTTCCGGCAATATCACCACGAACACGACCTGGACGAGCAACAACACTTATCTATTAAATGGTTTCGTATATGTGAAAGCCGGCGCGACGCTGACGATCGAACCCGGTACGGTGATTTACGGCGATAAAGCTTCCAAGGGCGCGCTCATCATCGAGCAGGGCGCGAAAATCATTGCGGATGGCACGGCGGCTCAGCCCATCGTTTTCACCAGCGCGCTTCCGGCAGGACAGCGTTCTTACGGCGATTGGGGCGGTTTGATTCTCTGCGGCCGCGCGCCGATCAACGTTCCCGGCGGCACCGCGACGATCGAAGGCGGCGTCGGCTCGATTTACGGCGGCACCGATCCGGCCGACAACAGCGGTACTCTGCGCTACGTTCGCCTCGAGTTTCCCGGCATCGCCTTTCAACCGAACAGTGAAATTAATGGCCTGACGCTGGGTGGTGTCGGCAGCGGCACGATCATCGACTACGTGCAAGTGAGCTACTCCGGCGACGACGGCTTTGAGTTTTTCGGCGGCACGGTGAATGCGAAGCATTTGATTTCGCTCCGCACGCTGGATGATGATTTTGATACGGATTTTGGCTATTCCGGCAAAGTGCAGTATGCAGTGG
>JBOHQZ010001422.1:0-1618 GCA_050732275.1 bacterium | reverse complement strand
GGCGCCAGCCGTGTGCTCATGCTGATCGACGACGTGCCGGTATTGACCAGCGATCTCGGCCGCGCCAATTGGGATATTTTGCCGGTCACCGAAGTCGGGCACATTGAAGTTTTGAAAGGCGCGGCCTCGGTGTTATATGGCGCCGGCGGCATCAGCGGCGTGGTGAATGTGCTGACGCGGCGTCCGACTTCGACGCCATCTTTTAGTTTTCGCCAAAGCGCCGGCGTCTACGACGATCCGTCGGTCGATTCGTGGCGTTGGGCAAACCGCACGCTGTATTACTATCGCACCGATGCGAGCTTCAGCAATACCTTTCGCCGCCTCGGCCTGCGGCTCGCGGTTTCGCGGCATGAATCCACCGGCGACCGCGAGAACGGCGAGTTTCGGCGCTGGTATTTCACCGGCAAAGCGGTACATAATTTTCCGGACAATTCGGAGCTTTCGCTTTTTGTGACATACAGCCGCGATGCGCGCGGCTTTTTTCTGCAATGGAACGATCAGGATAATGCCCTGAGAACGATGTTCCGTGACCGCATCAATGTGGAGGGTGTGGCGGCCTCGCTCATTTACAAAAAACTTTTTTCGTCGAAATTTTCAACGAAAGCCCGTTTGTCTTATAACGCGCAGGTCATCGGCCTGCCGTTTAATCTCACGAAGGATTTCAAGCCGGCACTGGGGTTGAGCGGAGAAGTGCAAGGCAATTGGCTGCCGCATCCGGATCACAGCCTGCTGTTCGGTGTCGATTATAAACGTGACGATGTCGAGTCCAAGTATTACGGCACGCACAGCGGCCAGGCGATTTCACCCTATTTTCAAGAGCTTTGGACAATTTCGCAGCTCTGGCAGCTTCACGCCGGTTTGCGTTATGACACGTATGTAGTCGTCGGCGACTCGGTGGAGACGCAACTGAGCCCGAAACTCGGCGCCAGCTATAATTTTTTGCCCGGCTCGATTTTGCACTTTTCATTTGGCCGCGGTTTCCGCGTGCCTTCGATCGCCGAGCGCTTCAGCCAAACGCCGCCCGGAACGAACGTACGGATCATCAGCAATCCGAATTTGCAACCGGAACGTTCGACACTATTTGACGCCGGCATCCGCCAACGCATTGGTGAAAACATCTCGGCCGATATCACGGCGTTTTGGAACAAATACGACTACCTCATCGAGCTGACGCAGTTGCGCGGCCAGCTCGGTGGGCAGTTTCGCAATTATTCGCCGGCGCGCATTCGCGGCCTCGAAGCGGAGATCAAAGCGCGCGGCTGGAAAAACCGGTTGGGCCTGGAAGCTGCGTTGACCTGGATGGATTCGGAAAGTTTGTCCAACGACGACGCCAGCGGGCTGAGAAAAGGCCAGGCGCTGCCGTACCGTCCGCGCTTCACCGCGTTTGTCTCGCCTTCGTTCTCTCTCGGACCGGCGACGCTGGAAGCAGATTACCGTTATATGTCACGGTACGAGACGGTGACGTTTTTTCCAGTTGACGAGCGCGTGCCACAGAAGGTTTTGAACCTGCGCCTGCTCTATCGTTTGGGCCAGTTGTCGATGCAGTTGGCGGTGAAGAATGCGATCAATTACAACTACGCGCCGGTCGAGCGTGTGCTGGGCGAGGTGCGCAATTTTG
>JBOHQZ010001421.1:0-1619 GCA_050732275.1 bacterium | reverse complement strand
GGCCATGCCGTCGGCGCGAAGATACGGTGTCAAGCCGGCGTGGTTTTCCGCCGGCACATTGAAGCCAAAGTAGATCGGCCGGCGAAATTGATTGGCGACGACGATCTCAAAGATCATCAAATCTTGCACGCGCAGAAAACGCCGGGCATACGTCGGCCCGATGGCAATCTGCATCTCCCGGCCTTGTTGGCGCAGCGATTCCGCCGGAGCAAAGTTTTTTACTTCCTCGAGATATTTTTGCAAAATCTCCTCGTTTTCCACCGGAATGCCGATCATTCTCTCGTCCGGCCAATCTAAAATGCCGATGGAATCGATCACGCTGTCGGTCAGGCTCATGGGCACTTTCGGCTCGCGGTTTTTAAGCTCGCGAATGTACCAATGCGTGTTGAGCAGACTGAGATTGGCCACGCTCACGTCGCGGCGTAAACCCTCGACTTGTTGTAGATACCAGAGCGGAAACGTGTCGTTATCGCCGTTGGTAAAAAGAATGGCATCGGCCTCGCAGGAATTGAGCACATTGTAGGCGTAGTCCGAGGCCACATAGTTGCCCTCGCGGTCGTGGGTGTGAAAATTGTGCCGCAAAAGATTGGCCGGCACAAAGATGATGAGCAAAACGGCCATCGCGACTTGCAGGTGTGGCCGGCCGTTTTTGGAGCCGGCGACGGCCTCGAGTAAAGCATGCGCGCCGAAACCGCTCCACAATGCAAAGGCGAAAAACGATCCAACGTAGGAATAATCACGCTCGCGCGGTTGGCCCAGCGGTTGATTGAGATAAACGACGATCGCAAGGCCGGTGAGCATAAAGAGCATCGCCACCGCGCCGGCGCGCCGCCAATCGCGGCGAAAATGATAATACATTCCCAATAAGCCGAGAATAAACGGCAAGCCGGCCAATCCATCAAACTGCACGGTATTGCGCTCGACCGCCCTATCATTGCTGCGGCCGATGAACTGCCAGCCGAAATAGCGCAGATACATTTCTTTGACCTGATAATCCCAAAACGGCGCTTTGCGCTTGGTGATTTGCGTGACAATATCCTCGCTGCCATATTGCTCGCGATTCAAGTAGCTGATCAACGCCGCGATAGTCTGCGGATCATTCTCGTCAATCGCCGGATCGAGATGCGAGCGAATGAAGACGGCGATGTAGGTCGAGTAGCCGAGGCAAATCAACAGCACGCTCGATGAGATCACAGCCATCACCGGCCGATTGCGGCCAATCAACCAAGCCGTTGCGAAGAGAATGAGCAAAAGCGCCAGGGCAACAGCAGCAACACCATAGCCGGCAATGATTTGGGGAATCCATTTAACAATTCCAGGATAGATCGCGAGCAGCACCAAACCGGAAAGAATGATAGCGGTGAAGAAAGTGCGCCACGAAAACGGCCAGCGCTTGAAATAAATGATCATGGCAATGACCGGAATGGCGAGCACGTTGAGCAGATGCACGCCGAGGGCAAGGCCGATAAGATAAGCGATGAGCAAAAGGTATTTCCACGCCGACTCTTCGGTGTGATGCTCGGCCCAGCGCAACGCCAGCCAAATTACCACCGCGGTGAAAAACATCGACAGCGCGTACACCTCGGCTTCCACCGCGTTGAACCAAAAGCTATCCGAGA
>JBOHQZ010001420.1:0-1619 GCA_050732275.1 bacterium | reverse complement strand
CCAATACGAATTTTGCTGAAGCGGGCGGCTTGATGGCCTATGGACCAAACGAGTCGGATCCCAATTGGGGGTGGAAGCGCGCTGCGGTTTACGTCGACAAAATATTGAAAGGAACCAAACCCGCGGATCTTCCGGTCGAACAGCCGACGAAGTTTGAACTGATCATCAATCTGAAGGCGGCCAAGCAGATCGGCCTGACAATTCCGCCTAATGTGCTGGTGAGAGCGAATAAAGTAATACGGTAAGGGGTGAAGGGTGAGGAGTAAGGCGAAAATGAATTTTGGATTTTCGATTTTGGATTTTGGATTAGAGAGAAAATCCATGAATGAAGAACCTTCGATTAGATTTGGTTTTCGATCCCAAAATCGAAAATGGGCGGGGTGTCTTGCAATCATTGTGATGCTCGCAGTGTGGGCGCCGATGGCCCAGGCCCAGCAACCGGGAAAACAGGCCAGGATCGGCGTTGTTGGCGCCCCCGAGGAACCGAGATTTTCTGAGGTCGTGGCGGGTCTTAAAAAAGGGCTCGGCGAGCTTGGCTATGTGCCGCAGTCCCTTTTGGTTCGGGAAGTAAAGATCCCGAGGGCCGAAGAAAAAGCTGCAAAGTCCAGGATCGAGGATCTGCTGCGATGGAAAGCGCAGGTTCTCTTTTTGATCGGCTCAAGACTCCTCAAGCCTGTCCGAGAGGCATCGGCGGAAGTGCCGGTGGTTTTCATTACTCCCGGCGATCCGGTCGCCGCCGGTCTGGTCGCGAGTTTGGCGCGACCTGGTGGCAACGCAACCGCGCTAACTTTCGAATACCCGGAGCTCTCAGGCAAACGCGTCGAGTTGCTAAAGGAAATCGTCCCCAAAGCCCGGCGTGTACTCGCTTTGTATGATCCGCGGGACGATTCACCGAGGCAGGGCATCATAGCCGCCAGGGCTGTGGCGCCTCAATTGGCGATGAGACTGCTGGAGCGAGAAACCCGCAATGCAGATGAGGTCGCGCTAGCATTAGATAGATTGAAAGATGCCGATGGGCTCCTCGTTATTCCCGGTGGCGAGCCTACGGCTCATTACAGGAAAATCATTAGCGCAGCAAATGCGAAGCGGATCACGACAATATTTCATGCCCGTACAGGGAGCACTCAAGACGCTTTGGCAACTTACGGTGCAAGCGACTCTGAAATCGCCCGCCACGCAGCTCGGCTCATCGATAAAATACTCAAAGGTGCAAATGCCGGTGAACTTCCCGTGGAGCGTCCGACGAGGTTAGAACTAACGCTCAACCTGAAGACGGCCAAGCAGATCGGCCTGACGATTCCGCCGAACGTCTTGGCAAGGGCGGACAAGGTCATCAGATGACATTTTAGATTTTCGATTGCCGATGCTTCGACTCTGCTCAGCACAGGTTTTCGATTGCGGGAGAAAACACATGGATGAAAACTTATTCAAGAAGCGCACAAAGCAGCTAGCATTACGCGTCATCAAAGTTGTCGACGCCTTGCCGAGGAACCGGACTGCGGATGTCCTAGGTAGTTTCTGTCGCGAAACTCATGATTTCTTCGTTTCAAGCTTTATGGCATCGAAAAAAATGCTGAGTTATCAAGGGCGCCGCATCGTGACACCGGGTATAATAGGCA
>JBOHQZ010001419.1:0-1619 GCA_050732275.1 bacterium | reverse complement strand
AGTTGCAGCAAGCGCTCGTCGACGTGCAACAGTTGATCACACAGCGCAGCCAATATGCACAATTATTGGAAGAGGTCAGCCGCGTGATGCCGGAAGGCGTCTGGCTGCACGAGCTTGCCATTGCGCCAAACGACACAACAAATGAGAGCGGAAAAGGCGCTCGCCGCAGCCGGGTGCAGTTCCGCGGCTGGGCTTTCGATGAGGGCAAGGTCGCGGCGCTGTTGGCGCAATTGGAAAATTCGCCGCAGGTTTCGCAGGTTCGCCTGCTGTCCACAACGCGGTTGGCTGCCGACGAAGTCTGGCAACGCAGCAAGCTCAGGAAGATTCCGCTGGTGGAATTTACGATAGCGAGCGCAACGAAATAGCTTGATGGTTGAAGCTCGCAACGAAAAGGGAACCGCAACGAAAATTTTCTTATACGGTTCGCAACGAAAAGGGAACCGCAACGAATTTTTTATAAGTTTCGCAACGAAAAGAGAACCGCAACGAAATTTTTATAAGTTTCGCAACGAAAAGGGAACCGCAACGAAATTTTTCTTATAAGTTTCGCAACGAAAAGAGAACCGCAACGAAATTTTTCTTATAAGTTTCGCAACGAAACCAGTTTTTAAAATGCCAATATCTTTTAAATGGCTCGATGGCCATCGTTGGCTGGTGATGACGATACTGGCCATGCTCTTGTGCGCTTACGCGATTGTGAGCCAAGTTATGCCATCATCCCTCGAACTCGTGCAGATTTATCACGCGCTGCGCGACAATCGACAAAAGCTTGCCAAAGCTGATGAATGGCCTCGTATGGCAAATGCCGTCAAGCGCAAAAACGAAAAGGTCAAAACCGAAATCGCCCGGTTGGTTTTTAGCAAAAGTCAAGATTCGCAAGTTTCAAACATTCTGGCTTTTTTGAGCCAGGCCGCCAACGCGCAAGACGCCGGCATTCTAACGTTCAAGCCCCACGCCGTAAAAACTTATCCGCGCCACGTCGAGCTGCCGATCCAATTGGAAATGACGGCGCACTTTCATGCGCTGGGACAGTTTATCAACACGCTCGAAACGGCAACGAGTGTTATCAAGCTCGAAAGATTGCAGATGCTTTCCAAAGAAATGGCCTCCAATCGTTTGCATGTTCAAATGACGGTGGTGGTTTATTACGTCGCTCCGACGGCTTCGTCTGTCGAAACTGCTGCAAGAAGGTGACTTGTTGAAGTTTGCGAAAGTAAGGAAAATGTCATTCTGTAAGAATCTTTTTTGTTTTCAAGAATTGTCTTGAATTTTAAAAGGATTCCTACGGAATGACAAATAAATTAGGTGCAGCATGAAAAAGAAAAATGTGCTGGCCGCAATTTTAGTTTTGTTGGCGCTGGCGGTTTGGTCGCACAATGTCTATCAAATCGTCATCGGCGTGACGCGAGCGGATCAGGAGATGGATTCGCCAACGAGAGATGAAAGCGCCGGGCTTCATGACACACCTGCATCGAAGCCGGAGCCGCGGCCCGCCTTTGTTTATTCCGGCGCGCATCGTGATCCCTTTGTGCATTGGCTGCAATTAGAAAAAAAGATAAAACCCGTTCCTGTAATACCGGCGGTTAAAACAGCCCCAATCGAACCGGCGCCGCCGCGAT
>JBOHQZ010001418.1:0-1621 GCA_050732275.1 bacterium | reverse complement strand
CCTTTGAGCGCGGGCGCAGATATTTGGCCTCTTCACTCACCGGCGTAAAAAATCCATCGTCCTGATCGTCCAAAACAAAAGACAACGAATCGCTGAGGGCGCTCGTCGTCGTGAAAACCGTATCAACTGGCGCGCCGCGGCGGATGCGATTGGACAGCGTGATCTGTTTCATGATCTCGCCGCGATTGCGCGCAAAATAAGGAATGAGCTGGATGCTTTTGGGTACTTCGGTCACGGGAAAACGAATCTCTTTCTCTTCATAACTGCCGAGGCTGAGATGGCGCCGGATCTTGTCGTTTTCGGTTTCGCAAATGAGCCGCACGAAACCGTCGCCCTTTTCGCCGTTTTGCACGCGCACTTTCACTTGATGCACGATGCGCATCTTGCCGGTGTCGAGCTTCTCCGCTTCGGCAGCGGTGATGCGATAGCCTGGAAAAGTGGCCTGCTCGAACCATTGGCTAAAAAAGTCGGACAGGTCATCTTGAGAAAAAGATTGGACGACATTCAAAAAATCAGTCAGGTTTACTTGCCGATAGCGATACTCTTGCAGCAGCTTTTGCAGTGCCGCGAGATAATTTTTCTCGCCGACGCGCTCGCGCAGCATTTTCAAAACCGGCGGCGCTTTCAAATCCACACAAGCACGATAGAGATTGCCCTCGCCTTGCGGACGCAGCTTCGCCAGCGGCGTCTTTTCAAAAGCCGCGAGCACTGTATCCATTTCAACACCGTAGCGCCAGCGCGTGACCCAATCATCTTCCAGTTGGCGAACGCGATCGTTCGCGCTCAGATGCGCGTTCCAGCGATCCGGATAAAACGCATCTTGGGCGCGGCGCTCGCATTCCTCGAAGAGCTGCATTTCCACCGCGCGGGCGAGCACGGGATCAGTGATGTCGATTTGAAAATTGAGATAATTGCGCAAGAGCGAGCGGAAGCTGCTGTCGCCATGCCAGTATTCGTCGTCCATGAAAAAATCCAGCACCGTCTCGGCGAAAACATCGCGTTTGATGCGAGCCGGTGAATCATCCTGGCCGCGCCGGCGCATGCGCTTGGTGCGCTGTTCGACGCGTTTCTTCAAACGTCTGGCCGCGATCATCACCTCGTCGATCATCACCACGCCTGGCTGCAACCCGATATTGTCAAAGCCATGCCGCGTTGCATAAATCTGCATTTGCGTCGGCGCCTCGACCAGCGCCAGCTTTTTGTAAGGATATGGCACGCCGGCGACTTCTTCAAAAATATCGAGCACCCGCTCGACGGCTTGAAAACAGGTGTCGGCCACATCGCTGAAGACGCCATAATCCAACAAATGTTTGTCGCGAAAATAAAACTCGATTTGCGTTTGCTTGAATTTTCGTTTCAGGCATTTGTAATCACCGATATTCAACGAGAAACCTGGCACCGGCGTTTCTACAACGAAGCTCGTGCCTTCGTCGTTTTCTTCTATCTTCTCTCCCTGCGTGATGATGGTGAGATTTTTGCCGGCGTGAACGCGGATTTTCGCCGTGGCAAAATTTTGCGGCCGCGGCGACTCATAAGGGTATCCCGCTGCCGCGCCAGGAATCGGATACCAACCGCATTGCGCCGGCAGCAGCGCAAAGTCGTCGCTGAGCCAGGCCGAGAG
>JBOHQZ010001417.1:0-1622 GCA_050732275.1 bacterium | reverse complement strand
CGAGCGGAAACTCGCCTTTGCTGCGATCCAAATTTTCCGGATGCACATGGCTTTTGATGTAGGTGGGAATTTTGTATTCCGGCCAGCCCCAATCCACCAGCGTCTGCGAGAAAAATTCCTGCTTGCGCGACGGCGTGGGAAAGCCTTCACACGCGACGCCGTTGATCATCACGCCGAGATTTTTGCCGGCTTTTTTAATGAGGCCCGTCGCGGAATCAGTTTCGGCGCCTTGCAAATCCGCCGCGGCGATTAGGCGCAGATGTTTGTTGTACGATGTCTGCTCGACTTCAAACGCGCCGAATTTGCGCATGTAGTCGAGCGGCATCATTTTATGCTCGGCGGCTTTTTCCGGCAAACCGGGCGTGCGCTCGAAAATATATTGATAGTATTCGTTAATCGTAATTTTCTCGCCGGGGCGATAGGGCGAAATGAAATGTGGCTTGATGCCAAGACTGCCGTCGGGATCGATGCGCCACGACAGCTCGATCCAAAATTCATCTTCTTCCCAAACTTCGCCGGGATTGGCTTCGTAGGTGAATTGTACCGGCTTGCCCATTTTACGCAAAGCCTCGCGCAATACCGGCTGGCGAAAGGCGATCCACAAACCGGAATGCGTTTCGTAGCTGATGATGTCGTGCCGTTCACTGGCGTGACCCATCGGTAAAACGTAATCGGCAAAATATGCTGTCTCATTCCAAGTTGGCGTGAGCGCCGCGTGCAAGCCGATCTTGTTCTCATCCGACAGCGCTTCAATCCACGAGAAGCCGTCGGGATACGTCCACACCGGATTGAAGACGCGCGTGAAATACGTATCGAGTTTGCCGCGGCCTTCTTTGAGAAAGTGGGGGAGGAGGAAACTCATCTCATAATGCGCCAATGGATACTCATTTGGAAAATGCAACGAGTTCCAAAATTTTTGCGCCGGCGGTTTGTTCGGCACATTCGGTTTGAATTTATTCCACGCGCTCGGCGAGGTGCCGCCGACGGTGCCGACGCTGCCGGTGAGCACATTGAGGAAATGCAAACACCGCGCAACGGCCCAGCCGCCGAGATTGCCGCTGCCCGCCGATCGCCAGTTGTGCGTCGCGAAGCGTGTTCCGGCGCGGCCAATTTGCCGCGCGATTTCGACAATCGTTTTCGCGGGCACGCCGCTTTCTTTTTCGGCAAATTCTGGCGTGTAATCTTTGTAGGCGGCTTTCAATGCCAAAATAAAATTATCAAACGTAGTTTCGTCTTGTGGCCGTTCGTGTTGAAGATATTGCTGCCAATTCACCCAATCGCGCATGAATGCCGCGTTGTACATGCCTTCTTCGAGAATGATTTTCGCCATCGCCAGCAACAGTGCCGCCTCGCTGCCGGGATAAGTCGGCAGCCAATAATCCGCCATACTCGCGGTGTTGGAGAGGCGCGGATCCATCACCGCCAGCTTCGCGCCGTTCATCATGCCTTCGATAATGCGCTGCGCGTGCGGATTGAAATAATGCCCGGACTCGAGATGCGCGCTGATGAGCAAAATGAAATTCGCATTGGCATGATCCGGCGAGGGCCGATCATACATCTGCCAGATCGCATATCCAAACCGCGCGCCTGCTGAACAAATGTTCGTGTGGCTGTTGTGCCCA
>JBOHQZ010001416.1:0-1624 GCA_050732275.1 bacterium | reverse complement strand
GGAACGTTCACATTCAAAGCCGCGGCGCCGGCGCTGCCGGACAACTCGGCGCTGTAAACGCCCCGTCCGTGCGTGGCGGCGTAAATGCGATTTTGTTTCATATCCAACACAACGCCACGGTTTGCACAGTCGGAAATCCGTTCACACACGGCTGCCAAATTTGCCCGCCGTCTTCGCTCATGAACACGCCGATGTCCGTTCCCAAAAATAACGTGTTCGATTGCTGCGGGTGCACTTGAATCGTGTTCGCCGGCACATCCGGCAAATTGTTGGTAATGTCCGTCCAATTGCCGCCGGCATTGGTCGATTTGAAGACATGCGGCGAGCCGTAGCCGGAGTAAGTCAGATAAACCGTGCTGGTATTCGAAGGATCGAACTCGATGTCGGTGACAAAACGCTTGGGCAGATTGCCGCCGGTCACCTCGGTGTAACTTTGGCCGTTATTCTCCGTTTTGATAATCTCCGCGTTTTGCGTGGCGAACCAGATGACATTATCATTGCCCTCGGCAATCGCCAGCGAGACGATGGGCGGACCGGAGCTGTTGCCGCTTATCGCCGTCCAGCTATCGCCGCGGTTCGTCGATTTCAGCAAACGATAAGTTCCCAACACCAGCACGTTGGGATTGTTCGGCGACATTTCATACGGCGCGAAGAAACCCGCGCCTTGAGCATCGTCTTGAGTTATTCCATTCGAGCCATCGGTGATGCCTATTCTTTTGAATGCCGTGATCTGGCCGGTGGTGTAATCATAAGTCAGGCGCAGCATATTAACGCCATACACCGAAGTATAAAGTGTGTTCGGATTGTTGACATCAAAAAACGTCTGCCAGCCGTCGCCGCCGCTGGCCGCTTCGAACCAATTATTCAAACTGCCGTCGACGGTCATTGGCGTGCCGTTGTCCTGCGTGCCGCCGATCAGAATTTTAGGATTGGTGGGATGAACCGCAAAGGTGTAGAATTGCGTGACACCCAAATCTTTGTTGACCACTTCCCACGAGTTGCCCAAATCACGCGAGCGCGCAATGCCGCCGTCGCTGCCGTCGTACGGCGTCGGGGGGTTGGTGGAAATATCGAACGCAAACTCGTGATGATCGGCGTGTACATAAGGCAAGCCCTGCGGATTGCCTTGCGTGTCGTCGGGTCCGGTCCACATGCTCTTTTGCGCCCACGTATTTCCGCCGTCGGTCGATTTGTAAATATCGAGGCCGGCAACGAAGACAGTGTTGGGATCGTTCGGATGCACGATGATCGAATTATCATAATAACCCTGTTGGCCAAGCGGGGTGGTGAGATTATCATCAAGATTGCGCTGGGCCGTGCTCTTGGGCGTCGTCACTTGCGTCCAGCTCTGGCCGCCGTTGTTGGTTTTCCATACACCGAGCATGCCGGAATTTAGCAGGTTGATGGTATCACCCTGCTTTTGCCCATAAGAAAACGACGCATACAAAACGTCCGGAGTGGAAGGCGCCAGCGCCAATTCGATGCGGTTGTAACCTTGATTGGGCTGCGCCGGATCGGGCAAGCCGTTTGTCAGGCGCGACCAGCTTTGGCCGCCGTTGGTTGATTTCCAAATTCCGCCGGAAGCAAAAATGCCAAACGCGGCATAAACGATATTGGCATTCGC